>DATNQL010000746.1:0-5205 GCA_036704025.1 Stenomitos sp. | reverse complement strand
GGTGAGACCACCTACTAATGCACAGGTGACTAGCAGTACCATCACTCCACCCGTCATCAATAATCCCTTTGCAGGTGGGAATGTTTTCCTAGATCCAAATAATCAAATAACCATTCCAAATGCGAATCCTGACACAGTAATTATTGATAATCGACCGGGTACTCCTAACAATCAACGGGTCACCAGGCAACTTGGAGGAGATGTAACATTTTTTGGTCCAAGGGTGAATTTAGACGACCCCCTAACAGGCGGAATCATCAGCTTTACAAGACCGACAGACAATATCATCACCATAGATGCCAATGGTAACGCAACCACAACCCAGGGTCAGCAAGGCCAGGTTACTTTCGGTCTTCCATCCCTATTCCAATTCCCCAAACGCTTGTTATCAGCCTTACAGGCGCAGGTTACTAGTGGCAACGCCAAGATTTTGACCGACCCGACGCTGGTTGTTCAAGAGGGTCAGACTGCAACCGTCAACCTGACGCAAGAGGTCTTTGGCGGATTCCGGTTACAGACCCAAACCGACCCCACAACCAACCTGACTACTCAGGTGCAGGAACCGATCATTAAGAGGGCTGGCTTAATCCTACCGATTAATGTGCAAAAGATTGACGATAACGGCTTTATCACACTGACCGTTAATCCAGTGGTCTCTGCCATCGGGGGTTCGCAAAATACGCCGCAAGGTCTAATCACCTTAGTTCAAGAGCGGCAACTGCAATCGGGGCAAATTCGTCTCCGAGATGGGCAAACCCTAATCCTCAGCGGCATTATTCAAGAATCAGACCGCACCACTGTCTCAAAAGTGCCGATTTTAGGCGATATTCCCATTTTGGGTGCTTTGTTTAGAAGCACCAACCGGGTCAATCAGCGGCAAGAGGTGATTGTTTTGCTTACACCGCAGATTATTGATGACTCGCAAGGTTCTTCGTTTGGCTATAGTTACACACCGGGGCGAGAGACACGTCAACTTTTGCAACGGCAAGGTGTTTCCCCTTAAGCCGACTCGTTAACGACTCAGCGCCGTCTTAAACGACGGCGTTGGTTTGGAGTGCGATAGCTATGGCTTTCAGTCCTGTAGGGGATGACTTTAAGCTGCCACAGCTAACAGGGAGTTGAAATTTTTAGGGATTTACTATACGTATTCAACACGCTCTGGTAGCTGTTGAATTCGGTTCTTTGAGGTTATGGTTCAGGCGTTCCCAACCCTCAACAGAGGCAAATAGCCGCCATAGAATAGGTAAAAATTCCTAATTTCCCGGTTTAAATGACCCAAAAATCCTGAAATCCACATAACTTAAAGCTTTCACCGATCCATATCTACGGTAGAGACCTTAGAATAATGCAGTGAAACTTCGAGCCTGCGGGAGTTGCAGCGATTTCGAGTTGAAAAGCCCCGCAATTAGGGTCACGTATCTAGATCTCGAAGCTGAGATTTAGCGTAATAGTTGACCTGTGATGCAAATACAGAAGGAGAATCCGAATGAACAAAGGTGAATTAGTTGATAAGGTAGCGGAAAACGCAAAAGTGACCAAAAAGCAAGCCGATGCAGTCCTCTCGGCAGCACTGGAAGCGATTATGGAAGCTGTTTCTGAAGGTGACAAAGTCACGTTGGTAGGCTTTGGTTCTTTCGAGTCCCGAGAGCGCAAAGCCCGTGAGGGTCGCAATCCAAAAACCGGGGATAAAATGGAAATCCCGGCAACTAAAGTTCCTGCCTTTTCTGCGGGAAAACTGTTTAAGGAGAAAGTTGCACCCAGCGATAAGTAACGGCGGATGACATAAACGGAACGTATCCTTGAGACGACCGACTCACGGGGGAAATTTAGCCTGGGCAGCGGCACTGGCAGGCTGTTCCCCTTCTTTGATTCTTGATTTTTCGGCGAGTATCAACCCACTGGGACCGCCAAAAAGTGCTCTTGCGGCGATTGAGCAAGCCCTAACAGACCTAACCGCCTATCCTGACCCCCATTACGCTCAACTGCGGGCGTCCCTAAGTCAGTTTCACCCGACTCTGACGCCTGACTGGATTTTGCCCGGTAACGGCTCAGCGGAGCTTCTGACTTGGGCCGCCAGGGAACTCTCGGAGCTGGAGGGGACTTGCCTACTCACTCCAGCTTTCAGCGACTACCAACGCGCCCTTGAGGCATTTGGGGCAAAGGTCAGGAAATACCCAATCGATTTGAGTGGTGAGGTTTTAGAGCGACCGTTACCCATCCCAAATCTCAAACCCGAAATTCAAAATCGATATGGTCTGTTGTTGAATAACCCGCACAATCCCAGTGGGCAGTTATTTGACCGAGAGGCAATCTTGCCTCTGGTTTCGCAATTTGCTCTGGTTGTGGTAGACGAAGCCTTTATGGACTTTCTGCCTCCCAACCAGCAGCCAAGTTTAGTCTCAATGGTGCAAGACTATCCCAATTTGGTGATTCTGCGATCGCTCACCAAGTTTTACAGCCTCCCAGGACTACGGCTGGGCTATTGTATCGCTCACCCTGACCGATTGCGGCGCTGGCAGGAGTGGCGCGACCCCTGGCCTGTGAATATCCTAGCGGCTGCCGCCGCGACGGCTGTAGTCGCCGATACCCAATTTCAACAACAAACTTGGGATTGGCTACCCAAAGCGCGATCGCAACTGTTTCAGGGTTTAGCATTGTTACCAGGGTTGCAACCCTATCCCAGCGCCGCTAACTTTTTACTGGTACAGTCTGAACAACCCAGTTCACAGCTACTCTTAAAACTGCTCCAGCACAGCCGGATTTTAATCCGCGACTGCCTGAGTTTTCCGGAATTAGGCGATCGCTTTTTCCGAGTTGCCGTCCGTACAGAGGCAGAAAACCAACGCTTATTAGAGGGTCTAGAGGCTATTCTTTAAGGAGTTCCAGAAGAAATGTAATTCTGAACTCCTTTTCTTGTAGATTTCTTTGAACATCGTCCCATGGCTGACCACAATGAAATCGTAGCCATCAACCATCCACCATCTAAAATCGAATGACCGTCGAATACGACCTCATCGTCATGGGTGGCAGCCCTGTCGGTGCTTATGCTGCCGTTGCTGCCGCCCGTTTGAATGCTCGCGTTGCCCTCATAGAACCTCAGTTGCGACAGATTAAAAGTTTAGATGATGGAGCTAGCTATACTCAGGCGTTGGCTCAGGTTGGGCATGTCCTCCAGCAAGTCCGTGACGCCCCGCTTTTGGGTATCCATGGTTCAACCACGGATGCAACAGAACAACAGCAAGTTCCATCGATTCAATTGGCTGAAGCAATGCAGTGGGCGAACTCAGTCGTGGATACCTGCTCCCAACAGAATTCTCCGGCTATCTTAGGTTCTTTAGGCGTTGATGTCATTACTGGTACGGGTGAATTTTGCCGACGCCCTCACCTTGGCTTTGTCGCCAACAATCGCCGCCTTCGAGCGCGTGCCTATCTCATTGCGACGGGTTCTCGCCCGAAAATTCCTGATATTGATGGATTACAGACGATTCCCTATTACACCCCAACCGATATCTGGCAAGAAAGGTTGCAGGTTGGCAAGGTACAGATTGACAGTTTAGAAAACAACCTTCAACCGTCTACCTTGACAAAACCTTCAACACGACTTTTGGAAGGAAGTTGGTTAATCATTGGTGGTACTCCGATAGGTACTGAACTCGCTCAAACTTTAGCGCGGCTCAACTGTGAAGTTACTCTCGTCACCAGTACCTCTCAAATTTTGCCTCAAGAAGACTCAGAGGCATCTCACCTCGTACAAGCGCAGTTAGAGACTGAAGGGATTCGCGTTCTCACCGAGAGTCCAGTCACCCAGGTAAGGCGTATTGAGGATAAAATTTGGGTTCAAGCTGGTAATCAAGCCATTGAGGCGGATAAAATTTTGCTGGCTACGGGTCAGCAGCCCAATGTAGAAGGTTTAAATTTAGAAGGTGTTGGAGTTAAATACACTCAACAAGGGCTGAAACTGAACGAGAAACTACAAACCACTAATCCTCGTATCTATGCTTGTGGGGATGTGGCTGGGGGTTATCCATTCACCCATATTGCCCAGTATGAAGCGAGCATTGCTCTGAACAATGCTTTATTTGCGCCCTTATTTAAAGTCGATTATCGCTCAATTCCTTGGGCAATTTTGTGTGACCCTCAATTAGCAAGAGTAGGTTTGACGGAAGCGCAAGCCAGACGACGCTATGGGAAAGATGTCTTTGTCGTGAGGCAATATTTCAAAACGCTAGAGAAAGCACAGATATTAGGGCAAACGACTGGTTTTTGTAAAATCATTGGTCGTCAAAATGGGGAAATTTTAGGTGCATCAATTGTTGGTTCCGAGGCGAGTGAGTTAATTGGTGCGATCGCACTAGCAATTCGGCAGAAAATTAAGATCAAGGCCAGTCCATTCGGGTTAGCTTCACTACATACCGACTTTCCTCATATTTCCCCAACATTGTCAGAAATTTTTTATAAAACGGCTCTGGAGTGGCAACAACAACGCCTCAGACAAAACTCTACCCTACAAAACATTCTAGAAGGGTTTTTTAACCTGCGTCGCTACTGGTCTTCTTGAAATTCTCACTGGTGCAAAGCTGCGATAAAACTACCCTTTGATAGAAATCTTCTAATGCGGTCACACAAGTTTTGTCATCGTATAACCAATGATGGCGTTCATAGATTTTCTGCACAATTTCTTGTCGCCAGTGAGTATCTATGCCTAAGCGTACAGCAATCTCAACATACTCAATCTCATCTTGAGCAATTGTTTCTGTAATTCCCATCATTTTTAAAATTCCATAGGCATGGCGAGAGCGCATAAATTCTCCCGGACAAGTGACGATGGGTAAACCACAAGCAATAGCTTCTAGAGTTGTATTACCTCCAGACCAACTGAAGGTATCTAGAAAAATATTTGAAATTAAATTGAGATTTAAGTAACTGACCCAATCCTGTCTAGGCAGAATTGCACAATAATCTTCACTGTTCAACCCTAAGTTAGCAAAAGCACGCTGGAGTCGGGCTTGGAATTGTGCCGTAATAGCAGGAGTATGAGCAGCAATGAAGGCAAATTGAGCTTGAGGAACACGATGGGCAATTTCGGCAAAGATATAGTCAAACTGAGGTAGGTACTTAAATAAAGATTGGCAGGAAAAATAAACGACAGCATCCTCGCGTAAATGAAAGTCCGAACGAGTTTTTGTCGGTTTGGGTATCGTGGGC
>DATNQL010000745.1:0-2262 GCA_036704025.1 Stenomitos sp. | reverse complement strand
TCCTACCAGTGGCGCTATTTTGTAGCCGAGTTTCTCCAAGCCAATATTGATAATTTCAGTTTGAAACCGATCCTCAATCCAATCGCTTGTTCCCGGACGAATCGTAATGCCTTTTCCAGGTAGATTTGAGTTAGTTGTTGTTTGTGCTAAGGAGAAATAATTGATTAAAACGATCGAAAATAGAGTTATTAGAAAAAACGAAATAAATTGTTTTAGGCGTTGTGCGAGCATACATTTATTTCTATAGAATTGACGTAGGCTCATCCTAGAACAAGCAAGGCTTAAAGTGTGACTATTGCGTAAATCCTGTTTCATTTTGTTCAAGGATCTCAACTAGAAGATAAGAGAAGTTCGGAGCGAGCCGACCCAAACCGGAGAATTATCTGAATTATGCTCTGGGTTAGTAATTACTAAAAATCCCGAAATGAGAAAAATTTTGTTACTTATTGGGTAGCTATAAGATAACTCTAAATGCAAAGAAGTATCCGGATCTTCCCGTGCATAAATATCATTATCTATCACTTTAGGAGGCATACCAAAAACAAAACTTAATTGCGAACCTGCTTTACCTAAATCTGCTAAAAATAAGGAAAAATCCTTAACCGAGCAGTATTGGGTTTCGAGGTTATTCGCGGGAATTCCAGAGCTGCGATCGTGAATGGAGAAGCACGATCGGGTAGTGGGTGTAACCAGACCCATAACTGCAAAGGGTCTAGTTACAGCCGAGAATAATCGGCGGTGTTTAGCTCACATTCCCCAATACAATCTTTGAGTCCTCAGATGAAGCTTCACTAACCATCCCTGAATATTCCCCGTTATAGTTAGTAAATCCAGACGGTCCTCTCCGAATATTAGATAGACGAATTTGCCAATCGGAAACCTCTTCGTAGGTAAGGTGATGAGTCTTGGAAGTCGTTGTCCATACCCCCCAAAGGCAGGTGTCTTCAAATTGAAGCATTCCTGATTTGCGTAAGTTATAAGCTTGCGGAGTTCCGGGCAAGGGAATAATGCTGTAGCACGAAGTCTGAAATTCCAGTTGAGGGTTAATCTGTACCAGTTCATCCACCAAGTCTGAGATCGCTTCCTCAAGACGTAACAAATCCTCATGGTCATCATCGGCTAACCCGATAATGATGCCATAGGCAATGACAGGGACACCCGTTCTAACTACAGATTTCATCAACTCACAATGCTCTTGCCAGGGCAGAAGTTTCTTGTATGCTTCTCGTCCAAAAACCGGACGTTCGGCAGGGATATATGCTAAAGGACAACCGACTTTGCCATCCCAGCCAAACAGTGCTTCAATCAGTTCTTCATCAGGTCTGAGGTCGGTGCTTTCGTAGTTACGCCCCGCCCCCAAAGTAGTTTTCCTCAGTTCTAAACCATTGGGCCACATGAGAGTTATTCCCATCTCTCGCGCACCATTGGTAATTTCCAGGATCTCTTCTCGGCCTTCAGGAAAGAGTCCACGAGCGAGGAATTGATCGGACCCGATGTTGATCGATCGCGCCCCTGCTTCTTTCTGGATCTCCAACCATTTGAGGGCTGTTTCTGGGGACATTCTCCGAAAACCAGTGCCGTAGGTGGGTGTCATGCAAAAATCACAGGTGCGATCGCAACCAATGTCAGCCACCAAAGAACCGACTGGCACTAATCCCTGGACATTGGGCAGTGTCCCCAAACATTCCCGCGCCACCTCCACTGAGGGTAGCGCCCACTCATCTGGACTTTTTGCTTTCGTCTTCCGAGGATACTGTTTACCATCTGCAAGAATGACACCCGTGAGTTCTTCGCGAGGAGGTCTTCCCAGTACATAATCGAAAATAGCCCAATTCGCTGCCCCTGATTTATCCTGAACTACTACTGTTGCGCCAGCTTGGAAGTAGTGGTGCGGTTCGGCCAGAGCATCCGATCCGCCAACTACAATGGGACGACCGCCCTTAGCCAGATGCTCAATCAGCATACAACTGACTTGACGATCTTGGGAGAAATTAACTGTAACTCCCCAAGCATCGAAGGCGTGAGGATCGAGGGCAGAAATTTTGCCCCCTACATAAGTTTTCCGTAGGGTCATCCCTTTCCAGGCAATCTCCCCAAATTCTTCACTATAATTTTCATCTCTGAGGTTGACCAATCGGGCATCAAATCCTCCGGCTTGCAAATCAGGGATCAAAACTTGCTTGCTGATTAAGGAACGATGTCTATATAAAGAAGTCCAATTTTTGCCTTCTGCATCGTATAGTCCCGTGGCTGGAACTTCAA
>DATNQL010000744.1:0-5938 GCA_036704025.1 Stenomitos sp. | reverse complement strand
AACTTTAATTTTTCTTAATAATCCGTTTCTCATACATTGCCTTCAGTCTGATCAGCAGAGTCTGTAATTTTGTCTCAATAATGATCACAGGAGAGGGGAGAGGTTTTGCTCCAAAACTTTCCTTAAAAGCGATCACCCCTTCTAGCCGATCACTCGGATTAAAATCGAACCAAGAATATCCTGCCTCACAACAATTTTTGATAATTTCATACATGAGTAAATTCACGGGCCGTAGCTGAAAATAACCCTCTAAAGACGCCCCCTGCCAATAGACGACATGTTTTTTGGCATAGAAGCAGAGTGCTCCACTCACAATTTTATTTTCATAACGGGCTACCCACAGCTTAATATTGGGCGAATTTTGTTGCAAAATTTCTAGGAAAAGTTCCCAAGGATAACCGAGAGAAACCTCTTTTCCCCATCTTCGCAAAGAGTCTTGATAGACCTGATAATACTCCTGCCACTCTTTTTGTGTTGAGGCAATGGTAACGGTTACGCCTTCTTTGGCGGCTTTGCGAGCTTTGCGAACAATAGAACTCTGTTTTTTATAAAGAGCATCAAATCCGGCTTCTAAGTGAATGGCGTGAGTTTCATCTTCTTTGGTGAGTTTGATGCCAACAACTCCTGTTTTGAAAGCCAGTGGCTCGTAAGGATTGAGCCGCCAACTCAAGCTTCCACCCAGCTTTTTTGTTAAAAAATTAGCTAATAAGTTGGCATGAGAAATACTAAGATTATCCGTAGAAATCCATCCCCCAAAAGTTTCTTCTAACGAAGAAGCCTGTTTACTAATAAATCCCCCATATCTTTGCAGACAAAGCGGTAATAAAGCTTGTTTTTCATCTGAAAAGATAATGAGTTTAGGTTTTGGGGAAAATTTTCCTTGGGTAAAAGACTCCCAAATTTTCACCCATTCTCTTGAATGAAAATAAGTGGAATACTCGCATTCTCTCCAAATTGTATCCCATTCATCTGAACGGGCTGGACGGATCGCCTTAATGGATAAGCTCATTGAATGATCTGTAGATTGCAAATAGGTTCAATCACAACTTACACATCCTCATCAAGTAACTTTGTGCCGTCGGCAAAATCATAGATGGCTGTCCCATCCTCTTGCCTATGGCTGGTTGTTGACTCACTAATAGCTTTCTGAACGCGCTCGCCTTGTGTCTCAATTAGGTTGATAGTTGATAGATGAATTTACTGAAAAGGTGTTTAGAACCCTTCTCAGGCTGTTGTTTGGTGTCCCATGAGCCAGGTATCGATTAAGCCTGCCCACTAGTACACCTTATTTTCTGTCAGTATGAGAATGTTTAAGCCTGGGTAATTTTACACAAAATTTTGTTGGTTTGCCAAGTGAGTCAACGTTGGTCTGCCTTTATTTCCTCAGTTCTCCATCAGGAAGCGGAAGTCAACATAAAAATGTAAAGATGTATTGAAGAATTCGACTCTTGTCCCTAGTCCATTGCGCCTAGTCCCTAAATCATGACGACACCCTCTATCCAATGGTATCCCGGTCATATTGCTAAAGCTGAACGGGAACTTAAAGAACAGCTCAAACGAGTCGATGTGGTACTAGAGGTGCGGGATGCTCGGATTCCCTTGGCGACTCATCATCCACAAATTCCCCAATGGGTGGGGAGTAAAGCGAAGGTATTGGTACTCAACCGAGTTGATATGATTACTCCTGCTGTGCGGCAACGATGGGTATCCTGGTTTCAACAGCAGGGAGAGACAGCCTATTTCACCAATGCCCAACAGGGTAAAGGGATTCAAGAGGTGTCACAAGCCGCTCAATCTGCTGGACTACAAATGAATCAGCGTCGGCGCGATCGCGGAATGCAACCCCGCCCAGTTCGAGCGGTTGTGATCGGGTTCCCGAATGTTGGTAAATCAGCCCTAATCAACCGATTGTTAGGGCGTCGCGTTGTAGAGAGCGCTCGTCGCCCTGGGGTAACGCGCCAGCTACGTTGGGTACGCATCTCTGACCAAATTGAACTCCTCGATGCTCCTGGCGTGATCCCAGCTAATTTAAACAATCAACAGAAAGCCATTAAGCTAGCCATCTGTGATGATATTGGTGATGCCTCTTACGATAATCAACGAATTGCGTCGGCTTTGGTCGAGTTACTCCAAGATTTAGAAGCGATGGCTTATGGTAGCTTAGCCCCTGCTTCTGCTTTAAAAACGCGCTACGAACTCGATCCCCTTCCTTTGAGCGGCGAAGACTACCTCAAAGCCTTGGCTGACTACCGTCATCAAGGCGACATAGAACGTACAGCGCGGCAACTCTTACATGATTTTCGGAAAGGATTATTAGGGCCGATTGCCCTAGAACTGCCACCTGAGAACTTTTAATTTTTTTAAATGTATTAATTTGTTGACTTTTGTAGGCTGGTGTAGGGTGGGGTGGAGGGTAGACCTCTCATCAAAATGAACGGATGTTGAGTAGATGCACCCTGATCAATCGCACTTATGGTCGCTGTTTGATTGCATCATTACATAGGGGCACAAGAGTATACGATGGCTAAATAATAATTTTTATTGAGATAAACGGACGAGTTTCAGCCCTATTGTGGATTGAGCTGTGTACTCAATAGCATGAGGATTAGCTCACTTAATCCCCGAATAGCAGGTGGTTAACCGAACTAGCGCTCACAAAACGAGCCTCTTCAAGGTACCTTAACTTTTTCTTAGTAAAGCCGTGATTGTACGGATGCATTGATCCGTTAAATTTGCGAGAATAAGATCTCATCAGTCCTAATGGTGAGAGAGTCCAGTGTCAGTAGCCCTAAGACTTTAACGCCAAAAAACATATGATTTGCTCACGGCAAAGAGGCTCCTTCTGGGAATAACCAATGCTGTTGACCCAAGAATGCAGCTAAACAAAGCAACGTATGTGATGGGGTGTTTGTAAAGAAACGCTGAAAAATCAACCCTCTTTACCACCCCTCTGGGTAAGCACTATTGCTATTCTCCAGAGTAGGATTATGAAAGCTGCGCTTGGCGGGGATGCGCTTGGGCGTCCAAGGGTTAGAACACTTGAAACAGAAACACTTTACAAACAAACTCTGAAACGATGGCAAGTAAGATAGCGACTTTTAGACTTCCAGAGAACCTAATTCAGGAGATTCGGTCTCGGGCTGAGGCGACGGGTCGTGATCGAACAGCGGTAGTGATTGAAGCTCTAAAGCAAGCATTTGGAATGCCTGCAAACGTTTCACGTCCAGCGACAGTTGAAGAACTGCAACAACAGCTCAATGAGTTAGAACATAAATTTTTAACTCTAACCCAACAACTGAATCAAGTCAGCTCAAAATCTCCTTCAATCAGCAAAATCAGTCCGATTAGTCCAGCCCTGAAGCAGACAATCGCCTCTGGCAACTCCATACACATCCCTAACTCATTCGTAGCGGAGGACGCTGTTTCTACACAGACTCTTCCGGTAGGCGAAGGCTCAAAACATAATGGACACAATAGAGGTGGAGGGTCTCACAAAGAACAGGACATCGGTTTTACTGAGGGCAAGCCGGACGAAGCCGAGCTGCAAGAATTAGCAGCCAGAATTGAGCAACAAGCGAGAATCTTCGACTTAGTCCTTTCAGCCTCTCCTGACCCCATATGTGTTGTAGACCGGGTAGGACGGTTTACTTATGCCAACTTAGCACTGGCTCAATTGTTTGGACTACCCCAGGGACACATTTTAGGTAAAACTTGGCAGCAGCTTGAGCTACCTCCGGAGTTTATTGAAAGCGAACCGATCGACAGTCAACGGGAAGTTGTATTCGCCACACGGCGGCCCTTGACCAAAGAAATTAGCTGCCGGACTAACAATGGCGTAAGGGATTACGAATGTATTCTCAGCCCGATCTTAGGTGATAGCAATACGGTTGAAGCCGTTATCTGTACCGCTAGAGACGTTACAGAGCGGAACCTCGTTGAAGAGTCCCTTAGGGAATCAGAATCCAACTACCGTCACTTATTTGAATACGCCAACGACTCGATCTTTATCATTGACTTATCAACCAGTCGGATTTTAGACGCTAACCAGAATGCGGCAAGGCGACTGGGTTATACCCGCAAAGAACTCCTGAAGTTAAAAACCAAGGATATCGATGGGCCAGTGCCAATCGAACGCCAAAAGACGATTAATCAGCAGCTTCAGGCAACGGGCAGCTTCATCTTCGAGCACGCTCTACGGCGTAAGGATGGCACAAAAATACAGGTTGAAATTAGCTCTCGGATCATTGAGTACCGCGATCAGTTAGTCTCTCTCAGTTTCGTGCGCGACATCACATCCCGGAAACAGGCAGAGGAGCGGATGCGTTTGTTGGAGTCAGCGGTTGAGAATACCCAAGACGGGATTTTAATCACTGAAGCGAAGCATATAGATGCGCCAGGGCCAGAATTACTGTACGTTAACCAAGCTTTTACCCGTATTACAGGCTACGACCTCACCGAAGTGTTAGGTCGGACACCGCGCTTGTTGCAAGGGCCAAAAACCGATCGCTCTCAGTTAGACAAAATTCGCACAGCGCTTCAAGAACAGAAGCCTGTTCAAGTCGAGTTGCTCAACTACCGTAAAGACGGTTCGGAGTTCTGGGTCGAACTCAATATTGTGCCGATTGCTAGCAAAGAGGGTAAGGTTACCCATTGGGTCGCCCTACAGCGGGAGATTACAGAGCGTAAACAGGCAGAAGCGGCACTGGTTGCCTCCAAACAGCAGATTAGTAAGATTCTGGAAAGCATTACAGATGGCTTCTTCACGGTAGACGAGCAATGGCGGTTTACCTATGTCAATCAAAAAGCGGAACAGATTTTACAGAAAAATCGAGCCGAACTCCTCGGTCAAAATCTGTGGGATGTGTTTCCAGGAACCGTCGGGTCAACCTTTGAGCGCGAGTTTCACAGAGCCATTGATCAAGAAGTTGCCGTGACGTTTGAAGATTTTCATCCCGCTTTAAGCAAATGGTTTGAAATCCATGCCTATCCTTCGGGTGATGGACTTTCTGTAGTCTGCAACGACATCACCAAATGTAAACAGAGTGAAGTGAACAACTAGTGTTCAAAGTATAAGACTGCTGAAAACCCCGTCTAACTCTCAGGAGTTAGACGGGGTTTTTGATGATCGGCTAGATCCCTTCAACTTTGAAGGTACCTACAGATGCCTGCAATTCCTGAGCAATCTCGACAGTCTCTTTGAGAGAACTGGACACTTTGCGTGTGGAATTAGATGTGCGTTCCGAAACCAGGGCAATCTCTTTCATCAACTCGGTAACCGCTTGAGACGTCTCCGCCTGGGACACTGTCGCCGTTGAAATCGATTGCACCAAATGGTCAATTTCGCGAGACACATCCAGAATCTTATGCAAACTCTGTTTGGCATCCTCTACCAGATTGGTTCCTTCTACCACCTGACTGGTACCCAATTCCATCGCTTCGACCACTTCCGTGGTTTCTTTTTGGATGTTGTGAACAATCTCTTCAATTTCTCGCGTTGCTGCCGCCGATCGCGCTGCCAGTTCCCCGACTTCTTCCGCCACCACCGCAAAACCCTGACCTTCTTCACCCGCCCGTGCCGCTTCAATCCCCGCGTTGATCGCGAGTAAGTTCGTTTGCAGGGCGATTTGGTCAATCAGTGAAGCGACCTTAGAAATCTTTTGAGAAGATTCACCCAATCGCTTGACTTTTTTAGCTGTTTCTGCAACAGTCTCTCGCAGGGTGAAGATATTACGCACGGATCGATCAATAGCGATTCCCCCCGCTTCCGCCGTCGTAGAAGCGGTGCGGGCAACAACGGCAGCCTGACGAGCATTTTTGGCGACCTGTTGAATGGAAAGGGTCATTTCTTGCACCGAATCCAGGGTACGGGTCGTTTCCTCGGCCTGCTTCAGAGCTTCCTCCGAAAGCTGACGGATTGCTCCTTCGTTTTCTCCCAAGG
>DATNQL010000743.1:0-4996 GCA_036704025.1 Stenomitos sp. | reverse complement strand
CCATCAATAATTGCAACGCACGCTGTTGCAGTTCTTCTTTCTGTTGGCGCTGCTCTTCTTGGAGTTGGCGCTGTTCCTCGGCCGTAAGTGCTTGTGCTTTCAACAAGCTTCCGAGTTGAGAAGCCATGTGGTTGATATTTGCTCCCAAGACCGCAATTTCATCTTCCCCTTCGATGTTCACGCGAGTCTCTAATTTTCCCTGACCAATTTGGTCTACAACATTAGCCGCCTCCAGAATCGGACGTACAGCTCGGCTAGCGATGATGGCAGCACTCACCCCCACCAACAACACTAAAACGATAGTTCCCAGTAAGATGGTCAACAGCAACTGCCTCTGGAACGCAAAGGCAACCGTGGTCGGACGAGTGATCACCAGTGACCAGTTGAGGTTATACGTCTTCGCGAGTTTCTCATTGAGCAGGTAGGTTTCAATTTTTTCCTGTTTGTCATGAAAAGCAACAGCTTCCACGAGTCGCTGCGATTGATCTTTCCTTTTGCTAAAGATTAAAGGAAATTCATCGGATATTTTTGTGTTCAGAAATCGAGGTTGGTTCGTGGCGACAATCACCCCCCGATGATCCGCTAAATAAAAGTCTTGATTTCGCTCACTGGTGATACCAAACACGCCATCTTTAAAGTTAGTCATGGGGATACGGGTGCGGATCACGGCGATGATTTTGCCCGTGACTGGATCTTTAATAGGAGCCGCCGCAAAAAAGCTAAGAACTCCAGTCACTTTAGATATTTCTGGATGACCGAGGTAGGGACGACCTGTCTTTAATACCCCCTGAAAATAGTCTTGGTCAGCGACATTGGGGAGAGGTTCACCCCTAGATTCAACGATTGGGTTACCTTTGAGGTCTAATAGGGCAATACCATCATACATTTTAGAAATTTTCAGGATATTATCAAAGATTTCCTGTTTTTGCTTCTTAGAGGTTAAGTCCCGCAGTTCGGGGTCATCGAAAACTTTTCTCGTGGCTAGTTCTTGAATATCTTCATAACGCTCTTGGATGTAGTTATTTAATTTATCTTCCAAGTCGATTGCATTGGTTCGTTCACTCCGAATAATTTGCTGCTGAAGCCCTTGACCAGCAATCAGATAAGCGGTACCTCCGATCAATAATACCGGAAGGGTGCCAAGAGTCAGTGCCACGGCCAAGGCTTTAGCCCGAAAACTGGCTAAAAATCCCCGCTCGATTGGCTCTTCTTGAAACGGAATGTTGGGTTCTCCTTGTCTTAGGAAAGAGCGCTGGCTTACTGTCTGTTCTGGGGAAGATAGTCCCGGAAAAGGAGGATAATTGAAGGCAGGCGTTTGCTCTTCTAAGTGCATCACTTTAGAGGATGGATCGGAGCTACCGTTCACAGTTGAGTTATTAGAGTCAGAAGGACGCTGAGTCATGAAACAGACCTCATGATTAGAACTAAGTCGTGATTAGTGATGGTCTTGAAGTGTTAAAAAGCAGAAAATAGCACAACAAGAAATTGAATAAAAACCGATGAAGAGGTGAAGTCTCATGAATGATTCAACAAGTGCCCAGTATCAATTGACTTGATTCAATCGGGTTGCAGAATAGATTGAACAAGGCTGAAGATTTGGAATTTTTATGATTGATCCAGGACTGGGATACTTCTAATGACAATAAGCCCGAAATAGGCTCAATCAGAGGTGAAAGGAAGTTTATAGCTTAGGCATCGCTGCCATAATAGCGGAACCATCTATAACCGCTAGCATGTCACCGTTTGATTTCAACCAATAGCCTTGTAAAAAAGGTAGCAACTCAACAGCCATGGGAGATGGCGGGGGTGATTGAATTAAATCAGGATTGAACCACTCAATATCTTCTACCCGGTTGACAACCAAACCTAGCATGAGACTTTTAACAGTAGTGGTTGTAGCTGGGTTAGGGTGAGATTGCAGCACAATTACTGGATAGGCAGATGTATTGTTTTCCTGTTGATGCCAGGGAGTGAGTCCAATTAAATGTCCCAAATCAATCATCCAAAGAATTTCACCGCGCCAGTTGTAGACACCCATGACCCAAGGCGGCATGTGAGAAATGGGCACAATCTGACCCGGAGGAATTGTGAGTACCTCTGTGAGTTGTTGAATGGGCAACAAAGCGGTTGTATGGGGTATGAGATGAAACCGTAAAAACTGTTGAGTGACCGATGGAGGGGTTGAGTGATTTGGAGGAAACGATGAATTGGTGAATGATAATAAATTCGACATCAATCAAACAAAAATTGCTCTTGTTTATGGGTTATTTACGAGTCGAAATAAGAGATATTGCCATTCGATTTGTCCATTTTTCTTGGTGATTAAAGAATCGGTCAGACTGAAAACGACAGTGAATTAATGGTTCAGCTTATCTGTTCATGAGATACTTGACAGTACGCATCAGTTCTTCCTGATCGATCGGCTTTACTAGATAAGCATCGGCTCCCTGCTTCATGCCCCAAAATTTATCCATTTGTCCACCCTTGGTCGAACAAATAACAATTGGAATGTTTTTAGTTTTGGCTTCAGCTTTGAGGTCGCGACATATTTCATAACCACTGCGATCTGGCAATACAACGTCTAGAATAATCACATCCGGTTGATGAATTCCAATTTTGCTGCGAGCTTCTTGGGCATTGCTTGCCGTAAAGACATCAATTCCTCCTTGTTTCAGGCAAGTGGCGAGGATAGTGATATCGGTTAAAGAATCTTCGACAATTAGAGCAGTATTCATGGCCTTTCCTTATTCAATCAAAAACGAAACTCGGTTATTGGTTCAAGAATGCAGGATTGTAGAGTGGAAGGTTGAGTGTGAGGCTTTTTAAAAATAGCGATCACTGTCCAACCTCTCTACATTTAATGCTTCAAATTATTGACTCATGACATCCTGCTTTAAATGCTTATAGATAACCTTAAACACTGACTCTGCATCTATCGGTTTACTCAAGAAATCTGAGGCACCAAAAAGCTTAGCCCGAACTTGATCAACGACACTATCATTTCCCGTTAAAATCACAATGGGGGTATGACTAAAGAAAGGTAATTTCCGTAACTTACTGCAAATTTCATACCCACTCGTGTCTGGCATGACTAAGTCTAGAAAAATCAGATCTGGCTTACGAACAATGAGAGTAGGAAGCGCCCGCAAACTATCATTCACAGCTACAAATTGATAACCGACTGACGTCAGTAGCTTTTCCATCGTCTTACAAACCCAGATATCATCATCGATACAAGCAATTAATCCGGCTAGAGGTTCTGTGATAGTGGCGCGAATTTTCGGTGCGTTTGGATTGACTGGAATGGGTAAATCAGGAATATTAATCAGTTCTACCCATCCCGCTTGAATGAAAGGTGAAAGTGAGCGAGTAATTTGCACAACATCTCGCTTCATCTTAGCCGCTAAGTCATAGAGAGTATTCTCTCCATTGAGCAGGTTAGTCAGCGTTTGATAGACCTGTGCTGATGTGTGTTCTGAGAGTGACTTGGGTTGCTTAATGATAGGTGCTTTATGGGGAAAATAACCAGCGACATCACCAATTTGCCAGAGGTTCCAGAACTCTTGAAATTCTGAAATAATGTACTCTGAATTAATCGGTACTAATTCAAATTGGGTCGAGAGTAAGCGCTCTGGATTAATTTGATAAGTCAAATCTGGTAATTGCCCTATTTCTAACAACACCTCCAAGATGACTGAGCGAATAATTTTTGCGGCCTGTGTGTATGTAATCTTTTGATGCGCTATCCATAAACACAACAACTGATATTCCCAACACAAGGTCAATGACTCTGCCTCTATCCCAGAAAGTTCACTGGGTTGTGTTGAGATTTGAGGACAGTTAATAGCCAAGTTTCTTTGCCACCGCCTGACTGGATGAATTCCTCCTGTGGCATATTGGATGTCACCCAAATAGAGATAAAAGCTCCATTGTTTTCCACTGGTATCAGCTAACACCAGTTGACCACTAAATTGATGTTGCTGCAAGTTTTTGAAGAAAAGAGCTTTTTTCTCCGCAACAAAGCTGCCCCTTGAAAGAAGGGGAAAAGGTTTTTGGGCTGACATAACCATACTCTTGAGGGAAGACGTGATTGAACGAATTGGAGAGCCTTAAAAGCACTTATTCTCCAGCTCGTTTCAAATCCAACAGAAAAATTGTTGTTGTGACTTGTTTTTGGGATATAACGGCGGCATGGCTAATCAGCTTTCTGAAACCGGATTGACGCTCGGACGAAGGAACACTTCGCAGGCTTTCTCTGGGTAATTCCATCAAATTGGGGGGTTCATCCACCGAAATACCAAATAGTTCTCCTTGAGGATTACGCGTAATCACTAAAAAAGGAGAATTTTCAGAAGCAGGTAATGGCTCATTGGGGTTTAGTTGATGATATAAATCCAAAACCCTAATGGTATGGCGACCTAGTTGCAGTAATCCCATCGCTCTGAGTCCGCCACTATTGCTCAAAGGAGCATTAATCACTTTCAGGACATTGTTCATGGGCAGGGCTAGGAGACAATCCGCAATTCTAAAAACAATAAATTTGTCGAGGGTTGGATCGTTTTGCATGGTTGTTTGGGGTGTTTTTTTAAGTTTTTAGAGGTTATTGGCTATCTCCTCGACGACAGGTCAATCAGCCATAAAGGTGGGATTCAGCTTTTTTTCTCCATGACATGGCTCACCGTCTCTAACAACTGGTGTTCTAGAAAGGGCTTAGTAATATAGCCTGTTGCTCCCAATTCCGTAGCAATTAAACGGTGCTTTTCACCACTACGAGAGGTCAAAATAACCACAGGAATTGTGCCTAAAGCCGAGTCTTGCTGGCGGTGTTTGAGAAACTCAAACCCATTCATACGGGGCATCTCAATATCGCAAATTACCAACTCAACACCCGTGTGGACTCGAAGTTGTTCGATGGCTTCGTAACCATCCTTGGCTTGCAGCACCTGATAGCCAGCCTTTTGTAGGGTCAGAGTCAACGTTTGGCGTAGAGTAATCG
>DATNQL010000742.1:0-10746 GCA_036704025.1 Stenomitos sp. | reverse complement strand
GCTGAGCTTGGTTAGGATGACCGCACCAAAAGTCCATCAACCGATGAACCGGATTTAACAATTCATACAAATGCAGTCTCTCCTTGAGAGACATTTCCGGCAAGCTCAATCCTAAAAATACTGGCAAGTTATCCGGCTCATTAAATAAGTCTCTCAACTCCCATTGCCGCCAATTAATCATGCTGATAAATTCTAACTCAGCAGCTTCGAGCATAGAGAACATTTCTGGGATAGTATAGCCTTTATCTCCTTGAAGTAAATGATTTACGAGAGTTAGCTTCTTTTCTTGATCAAACTGGGCTGACCAAGTTTGCTTCTTCAACAAAACCTGATCTTTCAAGCTTCTCATCATTTCCCAAACAATATCTATATCCATTTCTTGTGGATTGCCTGCCATCAATCCCATGGTTTTAAATAACTCTTGCGCTCGATAAAAGTTAGAGCGTTGCAATGAACTGTGTAGGTTAGTACGAATAATACCGTTGGGGTTCAGGACGGATTTCATTGCCTGTAATCCCAAACTTGGTTCGGGCAATAGGTACAAAACTTCGTCACAATTGATATAGTCAAATTTTTGCCCTAATTTTGGTAATTCTTCAATCGTAAGAACATAAATATTTTCTTGATTAAAGCCATAATTTTGTAATCTTTTCTTGGCGATATTAACTGATTTTTCTGAGATATCAATTCCAAATACTGTTGCTCCAGGGTTGGCTTGCGCTAATGCCAATGTTGTATAACCACTCCCACAACCAGCATCTAGAATAAATTTATTTTTTGAGTTCAAAACCTGTTTATTTCTCAAATAGAAAGCATTTAAAATATTATTGAAATAAATGCAAAGAATATCTTCAGCCGGAGATTGTTCTATTGGTTCAAGTGGATAGGGGAGTTCCTCATAATGGCGACGGATTCTTCCGGTTAATTCAGAATTATTAGGATTCATTTTTCCTTCGTACCGATACCTGAATGACTAAGATGGAACTAAAAATCAAACCAGCTAAGGCGTCAACCCACATATAAGATTCCCTTTTTGCTATCAAAAGTTAAACTAACCCATAAAATTGCTTGCTGCTCGTCTTCGGTAAAGGATAGTAATCGCTAGACTACATTATCTGCTCAAAAGCCGCTATACTGGTTGCAAGACGTAGTCATTATGAGTTCGTGTATTATGTCCAACCCAACCGTAGAAAATCTAGTGATCATCGGCTCAGGCCCTGCTGGATATACCGCAGCTATCTATGCCGCACGGGCTAATCTTAAGCCAGTTATGTTTGAAGGGTTTCAAGCTGGGGGACTTCCAGGTGGACAGTTAATGACCACGACGGAAGTGGAAAACTTCCCAGGCTTTCCGGAAGGCATTACCGGACCTCAACTGATGGAGCAAATGAAAGCGCAAGCAGAGCGCTGGGGGACACAGTGCTATACAGAAGATGTCACTTTTGTCGATTTGAGCCAACGTCCGTTTATTGTCCGTTCTGAGGAACGCGAGGTTAGAGCGCATAGCCTTGTGATTGCTACAGGGGCAACAGCGAAACGGTTGGGACTTCCCTGTGAAGGAGAGTTCTGGAGTCGGGGCATCTCTGCTTGTGCAATTTGTGATGGGGCTACCCCAATTTTCCACGGTGCCGAGCTCGCGGTTGTCGGCGGTGGTGATTCAGCGGCTGAAGAAGCGGTTTATTTAACGAAGTATGGCTCTCACGTTCATCTGTTGGTGCGCCGGAACGAAATGCGGGCAAGTAAAACCATGCAAGACCGAGTTTTGAATAACCCAAGAATTACGGTGCATTGGAATACGGAGCCAGTGGATGTTTTTGGTGAGAATGGTCGGATGACGGGCCTGAAAGTCCGTGATCCCAGAACGGGTGAGGAGCGTAACTTACTTGTTAAGGGATTATTTTATGCGATCGGTCATAAGCCCAATACTGCCTTATTTGAAGGACAGTTAGAACTCGATGATGTGGGGTACATTGTCACTAAGCCGGGGTCAGTGGAAACCAGTGTAGAAGGTGTTTTTGCGGCTGGCGATGTCCAAGATCATGAGTTTCGTCAGGCAATCACGGCGGCAGGTACGGGTTGTATGGCGGCAATGCTTTCAGAACGTTGGCTTTCTGTCAATCAATTGATTACCGAGTACCATCAGCAGCTACCGTCGTCTGAAACTCCACCCACAGCCGAAGTCAGCGAAGAAGTGACGCCGGAAAAACCTGAAGAGGAATTTAATATTAACCAGACACGGCATGAAGGGGGTTATGCGCTGCGGAAGTTGTTCCACGAAAGCGATCGCCTGATTGTCGTAAAATACGTCTCACCAAGCTGCTCTCCTTGTCGTATGCTGAAGCCAATTCTCAACAAAGTAGTCGATGAGTTTGAGGGCAAAATTCACTTTGTTGAAATTGACATTACCCAAGATCCAGATATTGCCGAGAATGCTCAGGTCATGGGGACTCCTACTATACAGTTTTTCAAGGATAAAGAATTGTTAGAAAACAGCCAAGGTGTTAAGCAAAAGAGTGAGTATCGCAGGCTAATTGAAAGGTATCTGCCAGCAGGTGCTTCCGTAGATAAGTAACATTCGTTAGATGGGAAGGCTCTGCTAAATTACTGGGCTTGAAAAAAACAGGACTTACACAAACGTAAGTTCTGTTTTCAAAAAAATAAGCTAGGGCGCATATACATAGAATTGGAAGAACCCCAGGAAGCATTAGCTGCTTTTGAACAGGTTCTGTCCTTTGATGCTAACTTTATGGATGCTCAGCAGAAAGTAGATATGATTAAACAATATTTAGCTACCCAAGCCTAGCTTTCATCCACTCCTTGAGCCATGACCCCGACTCGACTCCGATTGCCCCGCTTTTTGCAATTTTCTGAACGTCCCAGCCTCTCCATGCAGTTGATGGGAGTGGGATTAATCATTACTCTGTTGTTCGTATTCATCGCGATTTTCGCTCCCACCTTTCAGGCATGGGGATGGCTGCAAAATCCGATAGAGTCACTCACTAACCCAATCCATGAACCTCCAGGCGCAAAGCACTGGTTTGGTACAACTAACCAGGGTTATGATGTCTTCTCTCGCACTTTGTTTGCTTCTCAAGCCGCCTTGCGAGTCGTATTACTGGCGACAACCCTGAGTCTGATTATCGGTGTTCCTTTAGGGTTAGTTAGTGGTTATCTGGGTGGAAAATTAGATCGGGTTTTGTTGTTTTTTATGGATACCATCTACACCCTACCCGGACTGCTGCTGTCGGTAACACTAGCTTTTGTGGTCGGGCGGGGGATATTGAATGCCGCGATCGCACTCAGCATTTCTTACATTCCCCAGTATTATCGCGTCGTCCGCAACCATACCGCTAGTGTGAAAAACGAACTCTTTATCGAAGCCGCGCAAGCCATGGGCGCTTCCACCAACCGAGTTTTGTCTCGCTACCTGTTTCTTAACGTGATTCAGAGTGTACCTGTATTATTTACCCTCAATGCAGCAGATGCCATTTTGATTTTAGGTGGCTTGGGATTTTTGGGACTGGGACTGCCCGAACAAACACCAGAATGGGGTCAAGATTTACGTCTAGCACTCAGTGCCCTCCCTACGGGAATTTGGTGGACAGCCCTTTTTCCTGGTTTAGCCATGACGACTATGGTAGTAGGATTGTCACTGTTAGGAGAGGGATTGAGCGAGTTTATCAACCCTCGGTGGCGTCGTTAAATTTGAACAGCTATTATTCGGCTGAAAATTTGGGTAATTGAAGAAAGTGCAGGTTATCAATCCTCAGCCGAAAGATCAACGAGTGCTAAAAAAGCGCTAAGATGCTGTGTTTAGCAATAGATTGGGGAATAGCAGAGCGTGGTTGAGTCCGAGGTCATTGGCATCGATTTAGGGGGAACTGCCATCAAGTTGGGACGATTTCACAAAGATGGAACTTGTGTACAGTCATTAACTGTGGCGACACCCCAACCCGCAACACCAACGGCGGTAGTGGAGGCAATCACCCAAGCCATTTCCCAACTTAATGCTAATCCCCCAAGTATTGCAGCGATTGGTGTGGGTACCCCTGGCCCCACTGATGCAGCGGGACGGATTGCCAGAGTCGCGATTAACCTGTCAGGCTGGCAAGATGTCCCCTTGGCGGATATGTTAGAAGCCAAAACGGGTTGCCCTACCGTGATTGCTAATGATGCCAACTGTGCTGGTTTGGGAGAAGCTTGGTTAGGGGCGGGGCGTCGGTTTCGCAATCTGATTTTGCTGACGTTGGGTACAGGGGTTGGGGGTGCCATTATTCTGGATGGTAAACTCTTTACCGGTCATCAGGGGGCTGCCGGAGAGTTGGGGTTAATTACGTTAAACCCGGATGGCCCAATGTGTAATAGCGGGAATCAAGGTTCTTTGGAGCAATATGCCTCGGTTCAAGCCATTCGACGCCGCACCGGAAAAGAACCCGCTGAACTTGGTGCTATGGCGAAAGCGGGTGATAAGTTTGCTTTGGAATTTTGGCAAAGCTATGGACGCGACTTAGGAGTTGGCTTAGCGAGTCTCATCTATGTTCTGACACCGGAAGCGATTGTGATTGGCGGTGGAGTCAGTGCGAGTGCGGAGTTCTTCTTCCCTGCGGCTTTAGCTGAAATTGAGCAACGAGTGTTGCCGAGTTCCCGTGCTGGTTTAGAGTTACTTGTGGCTGAGTTGGGCAATCAGGCGGGGATGGTAGGTGCGGCAAAATTAGCTTGGCAAAAGCTAGAAATCGGTGGTTAAATTAGCCGTTTTCTTTGGACTCGTGACTCTGATTTTTGAGCTGCGGATATAGGTTTTGATATCGCCTCCAAGCCTCTAAAAGTGCTGACTCATCGGAGTTAGGAGTTGCCGCCAGCGTTGGCGTCGGTGTGAGATGAAGTGTTGCTTTTGCATCCTGATATACCCCAATTCCCATCCCCGCCAATAAGGCAGCGCCTCGTGCCGAAGCGGCTACAACCGTCGTGGTGTACAGAGGAACTCTCAACACATCAGCGAGTAACTGTTGCCAATCCCGCTCTAAGGTTCCGCCACCTGCCAAGCGCAGTTCTGTCACGGTTACACCTGTTGCCTCAAGGGCTTCAATTCCTTGCTTTAAGGAAAACGCTACCCCCTCCAATGCGGCACGCATGAGATGCGCCCTGGTATGATGTAATCCCAATCCCACCCACGCACCCCGCGCCTCAGGATCGAGATGAGGTGTACGTTCACCTGTAAGGTAGGGCAAAAAAGTCAATCCTTCACATCCTGGGGAAACGGTAAACGTCTCCTGATAGACTTGTTGCCAACTCAAGCCCAGAATCGTTCGTACCCACTCCAGCGCTAACCCCGCATTTTGCATGGCTGCCAAAGTGTACCACTGGTTCGGCACGGCTGCCCGATAAAGATGAGTACAACCCTGAGGATCGAGAATCGGTTGAGAGCGAATTGTGATAATTTGAGCGGCCGTGCCAATGGTTAACTGTACTAATCCAGGCTCTACCAATCCATTGCCCAGCGCGGCTGCTGCCGTATCCGCCGCACCTGCGATAACGGGTAAACGAACGGGTAAGCCAAGATGTTCCGAAGCTATTGCTGTCAAGTAACCTGCGATCGCACTGGATGGCACTATCGTTGGGAGCCAATCACTCCGTAAATTCAGCGCTTCCAAGGCATCCCAAGCCCAATCATCCGAAACGACATCGTAAACTAAGGTACCGGAAGCGTCAGATGGTTCTGTGGCAACTTCTCCCGTTAGTTGTAAACGCAACCAATCTTTAGGCTGAAGTACCCAGTGCGCTTCTTTATAGATATGAGGCTGGTGTTCTCGCAGCCATAATAAAGTTGTACCCGCCATTCCTACTGTAATGGGATTACCCAAATGCTTGCGGATACTGACATCAAGCGACTGATAGGCATTCAGCATCTGTGTCGAACGAGTATCTGCCCAGAGGATAGCCGAATGCAGGGGTTTTCCCCAACGATCCGTCAAAACGACACCATGCATCTGTCCGGAAAGTGCGATCGCTCTTACTTGATGCTCTCGATCTTCTACGACCTTACGAACAGCTACAGCAACCGCTAACCACCAGTCTACGGGATTACTCTCAGCCCACCCAGGATGGGGTGCTTGGACAGGATAAGAACTCGATGCCTCATGAATTACAGTTCCATCTATCTCTAAGAGCAAGGCTTTAGCAGAGCCGGTACCTAAATCAATGCCTAATAGCATTTTTGATGACTGCACTTTGGAGGAAGTTACGTACTATTTTCTCTGTCAGCTCTCAACCCTAGAATGAATCCTGAGTCCCGTAAAAGGCGGTTATCTAGAAAATCGGGATTATAATTTAGTCGAATTATACAATATTGATTGTCTAATTTCATCATAGATAAATTTTTAAATTTGGCATTGAGGCATTTAACATTCTCTTATTTTCCAATCAAAAACGGCAACTCTTCAAACTAATCAACCGAACTCAGCAGATAAGATGATTGCTCCGCTTTAAGCGGAAAAAACTTCACACATCCTGAGTATTTACGTCTAAAGTAGTAGATAGTAGTACGCCAAAAAGGGTAAAGAAAAATTATTCAGTGCTTTCGTGCCGGTCTTGTTGTGATTTCAAAGACTTTGAACTCAGAGCTGAACGAGTTACAGATGTAGATGTACTCCCTTGCTTGAAACTGCCAACTTATTGATCGGTTAACACGAAAGCACCAGGCAAGTTCAACGAAAATTCAGTCTCGCACATCGCTAGCGATACTTAGCGACGATTGAGCCTAACAGTTATTGAGAATCGGGAATTGGTACTCGCTGTTGATATTAAGACAACAGTACAAATACGTTATTTATGCGAACAAGCGAACAGATCAAAGCAGAAATTGAGGAAAAGTTGGGATTTTTTCCACCCTTCTTTAGTCCGGCACTACAGACTCCACAGGTGCTAGAAAATTTATGGCATCAGACGATGAATGCCTATCTCAATAATCCGCTACCCGATCTATTTAAAGAGAGACTTTCTGCTTACCTGTCGCGCTTCTGTGTGATTCCTTATTGCATGATTTGCCACAGTTGTTCATTGTATTTTCTGGGAGTGCAGGCACAGGAGGTGTTGGAACTCCTTGAATCGCCGCTCCCAACTCCAATCGATATTGATGAACACCTGAGTTTGCTAGCAAGGCAGCTAAAGGGTCTAACACTATGGCCAGAAGACAACTCAACACTAGAAAAAAGTTTATTATACTGCTCAATTTTTATCGCTCAGGAACGAGACCAAGCTGAACATTGCCGTAGGGAATTGCGGCGTTTGTTGGGTTGTGTCAACTACCAGCATTTAGTAACGTTTATCGCTTACGTAAAAACCTGTCATATGTGGATGGAAGCCCATCCAAACGTCAGTTATTTAGCGGATCATCGTGCGATCGCTCATTTTGATACTTTGGTTCAAGAAGAGCCAGGTTTGGCTGACTTCTTCAGAAACTACTGGGAAAGAGCCAAGCTAGAACAACGCAGTTGGACGGAACAGTTGGCAGCCAACGCTCTGCATCAGCGTCATGAACAGGAGTTAAGGAAGGCCGCCGTGGAGAATCTGCGACTTGCCCGTGCGATCGCCTCCGTCTCCGATGGGGTTCTGATTACCGATCCAAACCAACCCGACAACCCCATTATCTATTCAAACCCAGCATTCTCAAGAATGACGGGCTATCAACCCGAAGAGATTTTTGGTCGCAATTGTCGCTTCTTGCAAGGGGCAGAGACTGATTTAGAAGCCGTCAGAACGATTCGTCGTGCGATCGCCCAACAACAAGAAGTGAAAGTAACGCTGCTGAACTATCGCAAAAATGGTCAGCCCTTCTGGAATGAGTTGAAAATCTCCCCAGTCTTCTCAGAGCAAGGCAATTTACTTTACTTTATTGGCATTCAGACTGATATCACTGAACGCAAACAGGCTGAAGAGAAAATTCGCTGCCAAGCGGCTCTGCTCGACATCACCATCGATGCGATTCTAGTTCGAGATTTACAAGACCAAATCTTATTTTGGAACCAAGGAGCGAGTCGATTATATGGCTGGCAAGCAGAGGAAGTCTTGGGTAAGAAAGCGCAACATCTGTTACGCGAAGAAAAAACACCCCAACTGGCAGCCGTTCTTTCAACTGTTGCGATGAAAGGCAATTGGCAGAGTGAGTTGCATCAAGTTACGAAAAATGGCAAAAAAATCTTGGTCGAAAGCCGCTGGACGCTGATGTACGATGAGGAGAATAAACCCAAAGCTTTCTTAGTTGTTAATACGGATATTACCGAAAAAAAACAACTCGAAGCACAGTTTCTTCGGACTCAACGATTAGACAGTATTGGAACTTTGGCGAGTGGTATTGCCCATGACTTAAACAATGTGCTGGCACCCATTTTGATGTCTGCTCAACTGCTGTCACAGAAGCAACTTCCAGAGGAAAAAAAGCCAAATCTGCTCAAGACTATTGAAACTAGTGCTAAACGTGGGGCGGCTTTAGTTAAACAAATTTTATCATTTGCACGGGGCGTTGAAGGCCAACGGACAACGATTCAACTGAAGCATTTAATTTCAGAAGTTAGGCAAATTGTCAACGAAACATTTCCTAAATTTATTGAAATTAATACAGACATTCCGCAAGATTTGTGGATGGTTTCTGGAGATGCGACACAGCTCCATCAGGTTTTAATCAATCTGTGTGTTAATGCTCGTGATGCGATGCCAAGAGGCGGGACGTTGAGTGTCAATGCTGGCAATATTGTCATCGATGAAAGTTATGCGCGAATGAATATTGATGCTCATGTTGGAGCTTATGTGGTATTTACGGTTAAAGATACGGGAGTCGGTATGCCTCCTGAAGTGGTAGAGCGCATCTTTGAGCCATTCTTCACCACAAAAGAGCTAGGGAAAGGCACGGGATTAGGACTTTCAACCGTACTGTCGATTGTGAAAAGCCACGGGGGTTTTTTGGAAGTGACAAGTACTTTAGACGAAGGAACACAAATTGCTGTCTACTTACCCGCCATCGAAGCCACCCAAATTCCCCAAATTTCAGAGAGTGAATTCTCACAAGGACAGGGGGAATTAATTTTAGTGGTGGATGACGAAGCGGCGATTCGGGAAACGAGTAAAACTTCGTTAGAGGCGTACAACTATCGGGTACTGACAGCGAATGATGGAATTGATGCGATCGCACTATACGCCCAACACCAACAGGAAATCAGCTTAGTGTTGATTGATATGATGATGCCCTTAATGGATGGGTCTACTACGATCCGCACCTTGAAAAAAATTAATCCTCATATCAAGATTATTGCTGTCAGTGGCCTTGTACCGAGTACTCGACTGACTGAATCTAAGAACTCTGGTGCTCAAGCGTTTTTGGCGAAACCCTACACAACCACCGACTTATTAAAAACGATCAATGAGGTTATTTCTATTTCCTCTAATTTTACGTCGGGTATGATTCAAGAATTTTGAGCGACTTCAACCCTGGTGAAAACAGCATGGTTTTGAGCTTGAATCGGGTCAAGCCTCATATCTGAGTTGAAACTGCACAAAAATAAACCTCAGTTCTCTGATCGCTCACAAGCGGTTGGAAGGATACTCTTATACCTATAGTGGTTGTCCTTCTTTACGATTCGATTCCTCTGGGAGTGGAATAAATTCTATTTCATCAGGAACCTGCTCAAACCGTCCCTCTCTCCAATCCTGCTTCGCTTGCTCAATACGCTCAAGACGGCTAGAAACAAAATTCCACCACTTATATCGCTTACCCACAGATTCACCTCCCACCACAATACAGCGCGCATTGCGCTCGCAGGAGATGTCTACCGATGTACCTGGAGTCAGAACCGCTAATCGATGTTGCTCCAGAGAGACACCATCAAGAAGCAGACCTTCCGTCACGCTGTAAACGGCTTGTTCCGTATAATTGCCTTGTAAAGTAAACTGCGCTCCGGCAGACAGTTGCACATCTAAATAAATCATGGGAGAAAACGTTTGTACTGGAGAAGTCCGACCATACGCTTCTCCCGCAATCAGTGTAAATGAAACTCCTGCATCTTCCCAAGTCGGCAGCTCCGTTGCTGGATGATGCCGGAACCAGGGTTCTGTTTCCTCATGTTCATCAGGAAGTGCGATCCAAGTCTGGATTCCATGTAGGGTGGCTTCTTGACTCCGCACATGCTCGGGTGTCCGTTCTGAGTGTACAATTCCTCGCCCTGCTGTCATCCAGTTCACGGCACCTGGATGTATTTCCTGAACACTACCCACACTATCGCGATGCAACAAAACGCCCTCAAACAGGTAGGTGACTGTTGCCAGGTTGATATGGGGATGGGGTCTGACATCAACACCCTTACCGGGTGGAAACACCGCAGGTCCGAGATGATCAAAAAAGATGAACGGGCCTACCAGTGTCACAACATCTGAGGGAAGAAGGCGACGGGCTTGAAATCCGCCGAGGTCTTGAATGTGTGGCTCAATGATGTGTTCAATGCAATCAGTCATAATTTGGCTTGAGGGATTAGGTTTTCCAGACTCAGATCATTGAAGTGTTAGCAGGGCAAGGGATAAGGTTTCCCGATTTGCTTATGAGCTGAAGTTGAGCATTTCATTGCATGATTCCAATTCTAAGGTTTAAACGGAATATGCATTCAAATTTCCCGGTGCCAAGATGTGAGTTCACAAGCCAGATTCTAAACTAACTACTGTCGGTTCGCTCATTTGAGAGACTGATGGGGAATTATTGAGAGC
>DATNQL010000741.1:0-7262 GCA_036704025.1 Stenomitos sp. | reverse complement strand
CCCTAGCAGTCAAGCGAGCTTTAACAGATTTTGGTTGTGAAGAATCCTTTGGACAAGCTGGCAAACGTTTTGAAGAGCATTATGGATGGAAAGTAGAGCGCAGCCATGTTAGACGAGAAGTAGAAACTATCGCCCTCCTGGCTGAAAAATATGTAGAGAACCGATTGCTTGAATTGGCAACAAGCTTCAAAAACCAAGAGCCACCTAAAAAAAGATGCGGTTGGAACAGAATAATCGTAGAACTAGATGGTTCTCATGTTCGTACCGCAATTCATATCCCAAGTGAAAAAGAAGAAGTGACTCGGCTTCGCCGTATAAAAAAATGTCAGCGTCAAATAGATTGGCGTGAAGTAAGAGTAGGATTTGCTCGGCCTGTGGAGCAAAAAGAAAAACGAACTTTCGTTGCCCGCATGGGTCAATATCCGGAAGTAGTCCAACAGCTTAAAAGCGCGGCAGTTGACCAAGGACTGTCAGTTTATACCTTTGTTGGCTTTAAGAGTCATTCGTGCCAATGATTGGTGGCATGATTTTTGGCATCAGATCAGTCTAGTAGTGCGCCACAAAGATTATGACAGGTTAACACAGGGATATAAGTCCGTGAGTTTGACCCGTGCATCGGTAACACTGAAACGCCAGTTCACAGTAGCTTGCACTGCATTGCGTTGATTCTCCCAGGCAGAAATCTCCCGTTTCATCGTGTCTAGATCTGGGATACGTCGGTTGAGACACTGGCGTGAGAGGACTGAAAGTTCAATTTCCACCATATTGAGCCAACTGCCATGCTTGGGGGTGTAGTGAAACTCTAACTTGCTTAAAATCCGTCGTGCTTCGGCAGGCTCAAAAGTTTGGTACAAGGCGGCTGGGGTGTGAGTATTGAGGTTATCGAGAACCAGTCGAATCATCACCGCCAGAGGAAAGAGTACATCTACTAAATATTTCAAGAAATGAGCAAAATCCTGACTGGTGCGCTGTTGAGTGACCTGAATATGTCGCCAACCGACTAACGGTTGAAAGCAGGCGAACAGGTTACAGGTTCCTTCCCGTTTGTACTCATAGTCATAGCGCTCAGGCTTACCTGGTTCGGATGGGAGTGGGGTACGCACTTCACTAATCAACTGGCAAGGTCGCTCATCGATGCACACTTGAGGATAATCAGGCTCGTAGGGTTTGCCATACAACTCCAACACATCTTCCATGCGCCACACAAAGTCGGCTCCTACTTCCGGGATGCACCATTGCTCTTTGAGCCAAGGCTTGATTTCGTTTTTTTTAGAGTGCGTCGCACTGTCTCGTCCGAGATACTCTCGACCAATTGGATTTCCACTAATCGTTGTGCTAACAGTTGCATTGTCCAACGCTGCTGACCTTCCGGTGCTGCACTACAAGCGGTTGCCACTAACAATGCTTCCCCTTTGCCATCGAGTTTACGTTTCACCCCTGGACGCGGGCTTTCTCGTAGCGCAAACTCTACTCCTCCTTCCACAAACTTCTGGCGTGTACGATGGACTGTCGATTCCCCTACATGTAGCATTTGAGCAACCACTTCATCAGGATGACCAACGTCTGCTAGCAGCAGGATATGTGCACGCTTAAATGTCCTACTTGATGTCTTGCCTTTTGCAATCAAGCTCAACAACTGCTGGTGTTCTTCTTTCGTGAGATTAACAATGTATTTTTCTGCCATTGACGCCCCTGGTTTTTCCACCAGTTTCTCAGCCAGCTGCTTACCTGTCAAAATTTCTGTGGTGGACTACTAGAGAAAAATCAACTAATAAGCTGCTGCTAACACCAGAAGCTATTTTTTGAGAACTTTTTTATTTGCTAATAACTGTTAAAGGGAAGGGGCAAGCAATGCTTGCCCTCGGCTTCCTTTGATTATCATTCTCGTCAATAACTTCTGAAAGTTAGGGAAGTTAGGCAAGCAAAGGGGACAGTTTTTGCGATCGCATCTACCAACGGCTTTTGACCACACCCCCCATATCTCCGACCGTTTGTCAATAATATTTTAGATGCGTTTACCCTGGCTCCATATGTGTCACGCCCATCACTCTTCCGTTTGAGAGGCATCTCCTGTAGAACGGAGCCAGCGATCGCTAATCGTTTTCACTGATCCATTTTCAATCATCCGGCTTAACTCCATGTTGATAGTTTGCCGCAGAGGACTATTAGGAGGTAAAGCAAAAGCACCAAATTCAGTTTTTAAAGAGTAGTTAGATAACTTGAGGCTCACGTCTGAATTTTGAGCCAGATAGTATTGTAAATTTGGGCGAAGAAACACAGCTGCATCTGCACGCCCCTCTGATACTGCCTTCGCGGCATCTGCTAGGGTAGGCATAGCTTGAACTTGACCTGTATAACTCTGAGCGACCTCTAAACTTGATGATTTTGCGACGGTAGCGATGCGAGCGTTTTTCAGGCTTTCAGGATTAGGAAATCGTTCGGCAGAATCACCTGAGAACGCAAGAGTCATTGCTGAAGCCAATCCGGCAGTCAGAGAAGAAACTGTTACTAACGCAACAATCATCCAAGTCCCAGTGACCACACGACCCAGACGAGTTACGGGTGTGCGATCGCCATATCCCACCGTCGTTAGCGTCACCAGTGCAAACCACATACCGTTCCCTACCCCATGGAAATAATTTTTGGGGAAATGTTCGCTATTGTGTTTGTGTTCTGCCAACCAAACGAAATTGCCGACGAGGAACACCAACCCAATCAATATTGCGATTGAGGCCAGAGCAGCAGACTCAAAAAAAGGTTTGACCCGACTCCAGACGCTGGGGTCTTCAGTCTTGGTTAACACGGCTACCTCAGCTAAAATATACGGCTGGGTAAAGTCAACCGCTTCCAAGCGTTTCGACGTAATCGCGAAGGCACCGACTAACACATCTAATTCCTTGCGATTGAGCACTTCAAGTCCATCTTGGACACTCGGTTGGGGAATGATTTGATAATCGATTTTCCGGGTGCGGGCAATTTCTTTCCAGATATCCACGCTAATTCCCGATAAGTTATTGTCTTTCCGAATTACGAAGGGAGGCGAACCCGCTACCCCCACCCGTAAGGTTTCTGCTGAAACCGAACTGGGAATCGCAATCACTAAGGCTACTGCTATACCAGCAACTGAATAGCCAGTTGTTACTAAACATTGCAAGCGATTTAAGAAGGTTTTTTCAATGAAACAACGAGAGCTTCCAAATACACTGAGCTGTTTAGGTAGATGAATGTAGCGTCTTAAATTCATTGAATCAATAGCACTTTAATAATTAATGGGCGTAAGTTCCGAGATGTTAGTAGTAGAGCGTCAAGCTTAAGCTAATAGATTCCTATCTCATTCGTCGTAGCCCTTCAGCACTCAAACGCTCACTACCCACCCTAGTTTTCAACTTCGTATTGATTTAGATGAAAACTTTCTCTTTTAGAGAACTTGCCTCCCAATCAATACTCATACCCATTCTGATATAAATTTCTCGATTACATGAGAATGCTCGTCTCCCGTGTAAAGCTCTAGTGTTGTCAATCAGCAAAATATCTTGCTCTTTCCAAGCGACTAAGCGGGTGAATTGATTGGTGATCTCATTAAGTTCACTCACCACATCGTCGGGAATTTTTGACCCGTCTTCGAGGCGAACGATTGTGTGAATGAGGTCATCATCTTTAGCAATCTGTTTACCTGCAAATTCAGTCTCTGCATCAAAGCCGACTCCTGCTTCGATCATTAAAAATTGCAGCACATTGTTCACAAAAACTGGGCGCTCTGAGAGGGGCGGCTCAAAGACTGCGGGAGCAATACTTTCTGTCTTGACAGAACGCTCTACCTCGTTTATCTCTACTTGCACGTTGCGTTCTTTGCAAAGTTGCTTGACTTTCGCAAAATCATCAGTAGAAAAGCGCTTTTGCCATTTACCATCGGGAAAGTAAGTAATGTACTTTACACGCTGTTGCCCAAATAGTTCTTTGGTGCGATCGCTAAAAGCCTCATAGATGGCAGCACCGTCAGCAACTAGGGTTTCTCCCTCACCTGGAACGGGAGGGATTGCACAGTACAGCCAGATGGCAACAGGTCTGCGCTTCTGATAGTAGATCTCACCATGCAATGGTAAGCCTGCATACAGGGGTAAGTTTACTGCTTCGTTTGGGTTTCCTTCTACCGCTTGCTCATGAGTCGAGAGCTGGACTCTATACTTCTCTGGAATACCAAAGGGATAGGTTTTTAAGAAGCAACTTCTAGCTGTTGAGACGTGATTGATGGTTTGATCTCGTTTTGGATCAACCGCTTCTCTTTGAGTCACACCGCCATGCAAGCCCAAGAACTCAGGGCAAAATTGGTTCGTAAATTTCTCGAACACTTCAATCGTTGGAGCAAATCCTCTAAATAGTAGAACCTTAGAACTCTTAAACCATGAGAGAACTTGCTCACGCTCTAATTCTAGGAGGCTGGTGTCCCTATCGCCTAAAATCATTAAGCCAAAGTCATCAAACAGCGATGCAGTCTTCATTAAATTATCCTCCAGGTAAGATTCAGGGCAATCAAGAATCGATATTAATTCACAAGGGGTGCTAGGTATTTGTGGAAAGCCACTGAGCTACATCTTTGGCATAATAAGTGATAATCAAGTCAGCACCAGCGCGTTTGATGCCGAGCAAGGTTTCCATAACCAACTGCTTCTCATCAATCCAGTTGTTAAGTGCGGCAGCTTTGATCATGGAGTATTCACCCGAAACGTTATAGGCAGCAACAGGCAAGTTTGTCGCTTGTTTGACGCGATAGATCATGTCCATATACGCTAAAGCAGGTTTCACGATCAACACATCAGCCCCTTCAGCAGTATCAAGTGCTACTTCTTTGAGAGCCTCACGAGCATTAGTGGAATCCATTTTGTAAGTTTGGCGATCGCCAAATTTGGCGGCTGATTCAGTCGCTGCCATAAATGGGCCATAGTACGATGAATCATACTTAGCGGAATACGAAAATATGGCTGTGTCTTGGTATCCAGCTTCATCCAGTGCTGTCCGAATCGCTTGCACGGAGCCATCCATCATTCCGGCAGGCGCAACCACATCTGCCCCCGCTTTCACCTGAGATACTGCTATTTTCTTCAAAAATTCCAGCGTTGGATCATTGAGAATGTAGCCTGTTAAATCGCCGACTTCTAAATAACCGCAATGACCGTGACTGGTATACTCACACAAGCAAGTATCAGCAATGACAATCAAATCGGGCACAGCTTCTTTCACGGCGGCGATCGCTCGTTGTGCAGTTCCGCAATCATGCCAAGCGCTGCTGCCCGTTGCATCTTTCGTTTCGGGAATGCCGAATATCAAAATAGCAGGGATGCCGAGATCATAGGCTACTTTCGCCTCTTCCACAATCTTATCGACCGACAACTGGTAAACCCCAGGCATCGACTCGACTTCCCTTGCAATTCCTTTACCGGGTACGGCAAACAGGGGATAAATTAAATCGCTGGTGGTTAACAGGGTTTCGCGCACCATCCGGCGCAATTGCCGATGAGTGCGGAGGCGACGAGGGCGATGAGTAGGAAACATAGGATTTAAATAGATAGCACTTGAGGTGCAGAGTGCTGGACTAAAGGAACTGAGGAGAGAGCGTTCTCTTGAGCAACTCCATCAAATATGGGTTCGGGTAGCTGTAAAATCTGCCGCAGGGGTTCGGTAACTCGATGCAGAGAACGCGGTTGCGAGTGAGGTTGAAACAGTCCGTCGGACTCCCAGCGACTAACGTCTAAACTAATTGCCCAAGCATTCAACCATCCACTTGCTAAAAGTCGCGGCAACTGCTCTGGCATTGTATCTGCCACCGCTAACAGGAATATGGCTTGAGCGAATTCCTCTAATAGTTCTCGGTTGGCGACATGATCCTCAACGAGTTCTTCATCAGTTTTAGTGAGGATGAAATTACGCGATCGCAGTTCTGCAACAAAGGGCAAATCCAGAATAATATTGATGGATTCAAACGACAATCGCTCCATTGATTGAGCCGCCCAATTGCAAAACAACTTCTGCATCCGCTGCGCTAGCTGGAAAAAATGTTCGCGTTCGCCACGAAGTTTTGCCATCTTTTCTGGGTCAAGAAATACACCGTGGTACATCAGTGGTGTGACATATCCCCAGGCTGCCACTGTATCCCAAATGTATTTCATTGCCAGCACCACGTCATTACCACGGCAGAGATAGTAGGTTTGAATACTTGAGGTCGCTCTCTCGCTCGTTGTGAGCAGAAAGTGATTCGCCTCATCTACTCGTGCCTGAGTCAGCTTGCCTGCTAAATCCAACTCAATTATCTGAGTCGTCAAACAGTTAGCGAATCCAATCATGCTTGTACCCGGAGAATACAAAGGATCGGGAAAAACGCCTGCTTCTCCGACACAAGCCCAGCGATCAATTGAAAATACCTGATTCGATGAATAGCTATATTTTGGCATCTTCATAAAATCTTCCGGCTGTTTGTCTTTAAGGTGAGAGGCCAACACCGTTTCGTGTTTTTCTAACCACTGGTAAGCTTTTTCATAAGTATTGTACAAGTGGAACGGATGAATATCGTCATGCGCCACAATTCCCACACTGGTGTATCCAGAAGACAGAGGAATTAACCAAACCCAGTATCCATTTCCACACAAATGATTGGTGGAGTCATAACGATTTCTGTTGGGGACGCGAGCCTGCCATTGATATTCGCTATCAGGCACAAAATCACTCACGTCAAGGCGACCTTTTACCCGGAACCAAGCAGCATTCAATTTATCATTATTCGGTTTGGCTAACCCCAGTTTCTTTTGTAGAAACCGACGGCGGCCCATCGCATCAACGATCCAATGTGCTTGAATGATCTGAGTTTCTTTGCGCGGTTGCTGGGTATAAACAATTTTGTGTGATTCTTGTGAATGCTGAGCAAGATGAATGTCCTGCACTAAACACTGTTCTAATAACTCCACTCCCGCCTTAGCATTAAACTGGCGTAAATCATTCTCTAGCTTGCCGCGATCAAATTGATACGAGTGGGGTGGGGGAACTTCTATCCGTCCAACTTCAGGGCGTTCTTGAAATGAGCCTCGCCCATCGCCGTAAAAAAACCTCAACCCCAGCTTAATAATATGATGCTCTTCAACGTAATCTTTTAACTGGAGAACGTCCGTTAAGTAGTAAGCCCCTGTTTCAACAGTGGATTCTCCCACTTTGAAAGCCGCTTCGGGGAGAGGACTTCCCAGTCGGTCAAGAACAACAATTGAAAGGCTAGGCAT
>DATNQL010000740.1:0-2391 GCA_036704025.1 Stenomitos sp. | reverse complement strand
CAGACGAAATCTTGCGCCGCTCTAGAGAACTGGATTTTAGTAAATTGGAAATCACCGACCTCCAAGGAACGCTAGTTGCTCGGAACCCAGTCGTCGGGTCTAATATGGTAATTTTAAAACGACAGGAATTGGCAGCCAATTCATAGACAATCCGTGTCTTGTGCATCGAGAATGTCTTAATTCCAAGCCTGCTTGTGCATCTACTGCCTGTGTTTTTGGACTAATCTCCTCCCAGCTAAAACCACTAAGCTGTTGTGCATTTAATTGGGAAGTTCGGTTTCATTCTTTCTCTTGGGGGAAGGAAAGAATTCCCAGTCCAATTGATGCCATTTAAATGCCGATTAGCTTCATCACTCAATTGATGCACCTGTGCAAGGAAAACGAGTAATCATGCAAGTCTGGGGAGATATCAAAGATCTGGTCGTGCCCGTCAGACAAGGTCTCGCTTTCTTGAGAGCTAGTTTATCCGCTTCTTGGTCGGCTGACTACGAAGTGTGGCGCAACAGCTTCTTGAGGAACCGCTTACGTCTCACGTTGTGGATTTCGCTAGGTGCTGTCTTCACTGTTATCCTCCTGATTTTAGCGATGGCAGCCTTAAATCAGAGGTTTGCATGGCCCCAACTTTTGATCAGTTTCGCCGTGGAACTCTGTCTTCTGTCCTGCTTAGCGCTGCTCAATACTCCCCTGAGCTATCGTTATCCAGGACTGATCTTTCTCGGATTCTCTTGGTCGATCATCTTAGTGCCCCAAATTGGCTCTTCCCTCTTAGGGAATACTGAGCTGAATTTGTTTAACGGGACGTTTGCTTTTTTGACACAAGCCACACTCATGCCGGTGCGCTGGCCTTTGCACTTGCTGTCTCAGCTGAGTGCACCGATCTTTTATTTGGGTGTGAATATTGCCTTCAATTTGAATGTGGATCGGCAGATTTACTTAAATCTGCCGCTCAATTTGTATCTGTTCTGGTTTTGCTTTATCTGCGACCTTTCTGTATTTCTGTACGAACGTCTACAACGCTCTGAGTTTCAGGGTCGTCGGGAAATTGAAGTGGCGTATCAGAAACTAGAATCTGAGCGGAAAAGAACCGAACGATTGTTGCTGAATATCTTACCCCAACCCATTGCTGAGCGATTGAAGCAAGAAGAACAAACCATTGCCGATCAATTTCCGGAAGCAACGGTTTTGTTTGCCGATGTGGTTGGCTTTACTCAGTTATCTTCCGAAATTTCGGCTGCCGAATTAGTGGTCTTGCTCAATCGATTGTTTTCCATGTTTGACCAACTGGCAGAACAGCATGGGGTGGAAAAAATCAAAACGATTGGCGATGCCTATATGGTCGTAGCCGGTTTGCCCACCCCCCGCAGTGACCATGCTCAAGCAATTGCGAATCTAGCCCTTGATATGCAACAGGCCGTGGCTCATTTTAATGTCGAACTGAACCAATCGTTGAGTATTCGGATTGGGATTAACACTGGCCCTGTTGTCGCTGGGGTCATTGGTCTCAAACGCTTCATCTATGACTTATGGGGAGACACGGTGAATATTGCCAGCCGCATGGAATCTCAGGGAATCGCTGGTGTCATCCAGGTTTCAGAAGCGACCTATGAGTGTTTAAAACAACAGTATCTCTTCCAGAAACGAGGAATTATTCAAATTAAAGGTAAAGGTGAGATGACCACTTATCTGCTGACAGGCAAGCGGGGTCTGTCGTCTATATCCAGTTTGCCGAGAGAATCGGTTTAAGTCTAATTTTTTTATTTCTCATCTTTGCTACCTTATACTCATTGGCTTTTGGGCTGTTAACTTTTCCGCCCCTACTTGATGCCCATTGGGTTAATTGAGTCTATTTAATTATGAAACAAATTCATACAAAAAGGGTTTGTCCTATCAGTATCGGTCAGTTTTTACACCTTATTCATGACGTGTATTCCTCAAGATAGATATAGTATTATCATACCGTCAATTATAAAAGCATCAGTATTTCTATTCCCAATATATTTTTCTTTTTAAAAAAATAAAAAACATTACAGGGGAGATTGATTCAATGCATAGCTCTTTCTTAAAAAAACAATCCACTCGCCTCGCTGGGGCGATGTTTATCCTCCTAGGATCAGCCGCCGCCTCACCAGCAACCACCCTCACGGGCTACGCCACTTACGGCAATATGATGAGCGGGATGCGGGTAACGGCTAATTTCTTAGATGGCTCCTCCCAAACTCTCACTTGGGGGGCGACAGGTTCAATATCGGGAGGAGTTTTTAGCAATACCTGGTCTTTAACTCAATCCGGTAATACCTACGCGCCCGATAATTCCAATCCAGAGGCAGCGGCTTGGATTTTAAGCAATTATGGTTCAGGAATTACCTCTTTGGTGATTGATGCCATTCCGGG
>DATNQL010000739.1:0-2335 GCA_036704025.1 Stenomitos sp. | reverse complement strand
GTGTGGGGTGTGGGGGAGGACTACTTTCATGCATGGCTGTGAAATTTTTTCATCGGGACTGCTTTCTAAAAAGTGTCTCTATGGACTATTGTCAGTTGAGGGGGTCGTTTCCAATTTTGGGGATGGCTGACTGGGTTGATTCTTCAGCAACAGCGCCTCTCTTGCCGATAGTCCTTCGCCTTGAGAACCAAAGTACCAAACGGCTGCCACGGCTTCAGCGCGAGTCACGGTTTTCTTGGGTTGGAACAAGGTGGTGTAACCAAAAACTCGACGAATATTGGATTGTTCACCATTCTGAAAATCGGCAACTACTGCCCGCCATGTCTTGGGGTCAATTTTAGCGACATCTTGAAAACCCCATGTTTGCTTGACCGTATCCAGCGAGGCTGTGGGCAAGGTTTGACGAGTATCTAAAGGAACCTTCCATAACACCAACGTTTCCCGCGTTAAGGGGGCATCAGGACGAAATAAGGCGGCTGTACTGTCCCCACTCAAGGAACTGGGAATCAAACCGGCCTCCGCTAATGCTTGAATGCTGGAAAAATCGCGATCGCTTCGGGGCACATCCCCAAAGGCAGGTTGAGAGGTTTCTGAGGCTAAACGGATTTGCTGTCCTGGACGATTGGCAAAAATCTGATTATTTGCCGCCACTAACCAACGGGCAAACTCACGCCGTGTAATGGGTTGATTGGCTTCAAAGGGAATGCCACTAGCCTGCGAGTTCTGCTTAGCGGTAGATTTATCCACTCTTAGAACTCCCAACTCGGTCAAATCCTCTATTTGCTGGCGCAAGACTTGAGGGAGTTTCTCCAAGTCCGTGAAGTCCTGGGAGGGTATGGATGAAGCCGATGTCGGCGAAGGGGTAACCTCTGGAGTGTTTACGGGTTTCCCCACCTCTGGCTGACTCGGTGACGGGGATACGGAGGTGGCAGTTGCATTCGTCCGAATGTACTGAATGTCAAATTCCGTCGTGCTAGCCGTTGATTGGCTCGTAACAAAGGGTACTCTTACAGGGGTGGATGGAGGGTTATTTGAGGTGACAGCAGAGGGAATGGTGAGGGTTATTTCCAGATTGTTCTGACGGGCGACTAACTTTCCCCCTGCGGAATCCATTGCCTGAGAGGTAATCTGCCATCCGTTTGAAGTCAATACTCGTTGATAAAAGTTCTGAATATTATTAATGGGGTCAGGGGATGACCAACGAGTGAGGTAACCTTGAGGCATTGACTCTGTTGACGGCTCAACATTCTGTAACTCAGCGTTGGGATAACGGGGAATCTCGGTCGGAAAATCCTCTGGCAATTGCACCGAAGTCGCGGACTGGCGATTGTCCTGAGATGGCTGACCAAAAAGAGTGGTGTTATTCTTCAGATTTGGGTCTGGTGCCAAGGCATTCTCCAGCGCTTTGCTGGTTGGAGTGTCGCAAGAAGTCAACAAACTCAAGAAGCAAAGGGCGAAACCAGCCAGTAGGATCGGGCGTTGAAAAGACTGCACGGGCATTGAAGTACAAAGCGTCTTATTTCTTACGCTAACGCAAATTCCACAGCGCTTTTTCATTCAAGAAGTGTCAAGTCTGAAGGATGAAGGATGAAAAAAAGTCCGAAGGATGAAACAATGAAGCATTTGCAAGGGAGGAATGCAGGAAAAATCATAGACCTCCTACTTCATAATTTGTTTATGGCTTCAGAAGAAAAAAAATTAGCGGCGCATCCTCAGTCTCTCGGTTTGGCAGAAGCCACGCCAGAGTCTCTTCAAGATGAACCATCAACGGTGGTGAAAGAACCACCCAACAGGTGGCGACAATTCCGGGAAAATCTGCAAATTGTCGTGATTGCGCTGGTGTTAGCGCTGTTGATTCGGATGTTTGTCGCAGAACCGCGCTACATTCCTTCCGATTCAATGTTACCAACCTTAGAAATTGGCGATCGCTTGGTGGTGGAAAAAATTTCTTACCATTTCCGTGCACCGGCGATCGGGGACATTGTGGTCTTCGATCCACCCCAACAACTCCAGATTCAAGGTTACGCCAAAGACCAAGCTTTCATCAAACGGGTAATTGGCACATCCGGTCAAATCATTCAAGTCCAAGACGGCAAAGTTTACCGCAATAACCGTCCCCTTACAGAGGACTACATCGCTGAACCCCCAGCTTATGATATGCCAGCGGTACAAGTGCCGGAAGGTTATCTATTTGTAATGGGAGATAATCGCAATAACAGCAATGATTCCCACGTTTGGGGGTTTTTGCCGGAAAAAAACGTTATTGGTCATGCTTGCTTCCGTTTTTGGCCGTTCAGTCGGATGGGTGACGTATAAGCAGAATTCAGGAGTTGCA
>DATNQL010000738.1:0-4373 GCA_036704025.1 Stenomitos sp. | reverse complement strand
CCGTTGTAGAAGCTTTTCTTTGATTTGTTGTTTCAGACTATCTGAGCCTTTTCGACCTGTCAGTATCAGATAGTTAGTCATCCCCAAAGGAGAAGGGTCGCTCCATTCATAGAGGCTATAAGTCCAAGACGCAATGTTTTGAATCAGGTATTGCTCAAAGGCGGAGTTACCTGTAGTAATCAATAATTCTGCGGCAGCCCAAAGCCTATCATTTCTATCGGTTTGCAAACGACCTTCAGCAAACTGATTGAGGTATCCACCAGAACCGTTCTCATCCCCTTCAACCCAATCCACTTTTGCTGAGGCTTGTGTTTGCAGAAAACTCCAAGCTTTCTGAGCTGCTTTCAAACAGTTCTGAGCAAATTTAGCGTCATAGGGTGCATAAATTCTATTTGCCATTGCCATTGCAGCGGCAAATTTGGCTGTTTCTGGAGTGGAGATGCCATAGATATATCGGGGTTGTTTATCTTCCTGAGGTACAATTGCTCCAGGCCATTCTTTGCCTGAAAGTTTGCGGTAAACAGCACCATCCTCTCGTTGCATCGTCAACATCCAATCCAATCCAACTTTAACTTCATCCAGGATGTCGGGACGACGATTACCACTCTCAGGAATGGCAAGTTGGCGATCGCTAAATAATGTAGGATATTGCTCGTATAGGCTTAACAATCGACCAACAGTCACAGCCGTTGGCCCAACATATTTACCGTAATCCCCAGCATCATGCCAGCCACCTGTAGCGCGTTTTGGCTTCCCATCTTGATTGAAGGCATCCGTATGAGCAATCAGTCCATCGCTGATATGGCAGGGGGGATGATTCACGCCACTCGCCGAATCTCTTACAGCAACACCGCATCGCTGCAAGTAGTAAGAACGGAGGAGTTTGCTCAAGGGTTCCCGATAAATGTTTTTCCCAATCTGGAAGGGATAGGACTGAATATTACCGGATTTTAGGTAATAAGAACCTTCTTTATTAAATTTGGAAAAATCAATCGTCTGGATGATATCCTGACTGGCTGCATCTTGTTGAGGTGCGCCCAATTCAGTTTCAAAAATTGTCCGTTTAGTTCTGTTGCTAACCAGTTGGACTTTGCCCCGTTGAGGAGTGCCCAAATTGATCAATAGAGCTGTCTTAGTACGATTGGGATAGTAGCCAACTTGATTAATCACAATTTTTGAGGCGGCAGCTTGACTGGGAGTTTGAGCATTACTCTTCGCCGAAAAGCCGTATGCGATCGCAAAGACGCAGCTTAGCACAATTGCGATGATAAAAATTAACATTCTGCTGATTTTCATTTTGTCTGAAGCTTTTATCTTCAAGCTAACTTGGAGTTCAACAGAGACTACCGAATTAGGAGACATCAGAATCTCCTGTCGTCTTCACCCCTCCTAAGGTTCCTTTGGTCAAAAGAAAAGTTAGGGGACGTAAATTAGCATCCAAAGCTAGAAAAAAGAGTGTAAAACAATACATTTAACGTATCTTTACGTTTGTAAAGACACATCAAAGTCTATCTACTGATTAAAGCTACTGTTGTCCGGATGCGTTCACAGGCTGGAATCTGCGGCTTATGTTTCTGGCTGGTTAAAATCGGGGACAAGGTTCATCCAAATCACTCTTCTATTCCTGCCATAGTGCTTTCTGCCATTTGAGGAATTTTTTTTCATCAGTAAATATTCGGAATAGCTTCTCGCATCGCGTAGAAAATTTTCCGTAATTTACCCGTTTTTGATTCAAATGCCAGCTTTTTAAGATAGCTACAACCACATCAAAAGGCAGTAGAGAAGAACTATGGGACATCTACAAGACATTGGAAAAGCTTCAATCGTGACTTTGGGTGCATTGGCTTTCGCCGCATTACCAGGTGGGGCAATTCCGTTTGGATCGAATAAAGTGTATCGGGTTGGGCAGGATGTAATCATCAGCGCTGCTGCGGGCAGCAAGGTTGAAGTCGGGTTAGGCTCCCGTGTGCGTAACAAAGCCGTAGTGGCTGGGAGTTGTGGGGAAGTCAAGATTACTCTGCCTAAAACGTCCCCTGCAACGGTACAAGTAGACACGAAAACATTAACCATTGCCAACTTGCCCACTCAGAGTTTACCGAGCTGTAAAAATGGGCAATTTACAGAAGCCCGGACGGCTGACTTCAAAACGCCTGAAGGCAAGGTGGTGGTAGTCGGATTTACGCCAAGTCAAAGCGTAGCTGTAGGGATTCCAACCCCCACCACTCGACGAGTTTCCATCAATGCCTGTGGATTTGGGACTATAAAAGGTGCCTCTGGAAGCATCACAGTGAACGGTCAGGACTACAATGTTGCTCAACTTCCTGACGCTGGTGCAGCTCCAGCCTGCCGCAAGGGTACTGCGTATACTCCTTCATCCTGGTCGCGGTAGCTGACCTCCGCTCTTGCACCATCAGCGAGAACGGGCGAGACACTCATCCCACAATCCATAATTTTTCTTGTGGGATAAAACTTACTTCTACCCAGCCCACCCTGATTAAGGGTGGGTTGTTTTTTGCCAACCCCTGTGAGTAAGGCAAAAACGATAGGATCTAAGCAGTACAGCGATTATAAAGGATCGCCAGATTGCTTCCACGCCTAAATGAGCCATCAGCTTCAGCCGTAAACTTCTTTGATATCCAATGACAATTATCCGCGTGCCTAAATCCTGGGAAATCCCAGAGCGAGACGTTACCCCAGAATCCGCCTATGTCAATCGTCGTCGATTCCTGAAAAACCTGGTGGGGGCTGGTATCGGAGCCAGCCTGATGCCCATTCTCGGCTGTGAGAAAGGTGAGGAAGTCAACAGCAAATTAGCTGCAACTCTGGATACCGCCAGTTTAAAGACTCAGCGTAATCCCGCTTTTTCTGAGGTTGACCGACCGACTACAGAGCGAATTCTGGCAGGGCAGTATAACAACTACTATGAGTTCGGCATGACCAAATCTATTTGGCAAGCGGCTCAGGCATTACCTACTGAAACCTGGAAAGTGGAGGTAACAGGTTTGGTGAAAAATCCCCGTACCTATGATTTAGATGATTTGCAGAAAGCCTTTCCGATAGAAGAGCGCATTTATCGGTTCCGTTGTGTTGAAGCGTGGTCGATGGTGCTTCCCTGGCTGGGATTCCCGATGAAGTCGCTGATAGCGGCGGTCGAGCCAACGGATAAAGCGAAGTTTGTACGGTTTACGTCCTACTACGATTCTAAAATTACAGTTGGCCCCTTCTGGACATTAGGGCAAAAGCTACCTTGGCCTTACACAGAAGGGTTGCGTCTGGAGGAAATGGCAAATGATCTGGCATTTTTTGCGATTGGCAATTACGGTCATCTGCTACCGAAACAGCATGGTGCACCCATTCGAGCGGTATTGCCTTGGAAGTATGGATTCAAGGGCGCAAAGTCAATTGTGAAAATTGAGTTTCTTGAGACTCAACCTGCAACATTTTGGAACACCATCGATTCCCATGAGTACGATTTTGAGGCTAATGTTAATCCTCAAAAGCCTCACCCTCGGTGGTCACAAGCAACGGAAAAATTTATCAGCAAGGGGCCAAATTTGAAGTGGGAGAAGCGCCCGACGCTTCCTTATAACGGTTATGGGGAATATGTGGCGAGTTTGTATGCTTGATGAAGTGGACGCGGGGAATTGGGACATCGAAGATTCCGTCTTGCCTGCAACATCTAAAATCTAAAATCCAAAATTCCATGACTGACCCAAACGCGGCTAAATTCATTTTTCAACAGGGTGTTCGCTGTTTAGAATCACAAGATTTTGATGCTGCGATCGCTCTTTTCGATGATGCGGTTAAACTTATCCCTGATGATGCTGATGCGTGGGCTTGTCGAGGGTTAACACTAGGGCATTTGAAGCGCTATGCGGAGTCAATTGAAAGCTTCGATCACGCGGCAAAGTTGAATCCGCAAGATGTTCGGATTTGGTTAAATCGAGGGATTGCTCTGTCCGAGTGGGGAAAACATGAAGAGGCGATTGCCAGTTTTGACAAAGTTTTAGCCCTGCAACCCAAGGACTCTGAAGCTTGGACAAATCGGGGTAATTCTCTAGTGTTACTGGGTCGTGATCAAGATGCGATCGCTGATTATGACAAGGCGATAAAATTTAATTCAAATTACTACAAAGCTTGGAGTAATCGAGCCAATGCACAGTTTAACTTAGGTCACTTTAGACGGGCACTTGCCTGCTATGACAAAGCCCTATCCATTCAGCCGGATGACCCAGAAGTTTGGTACAACCGGGGCTGTACGTTGATGGCAGAGGGGAGAATACAGGATGCGATTGCAAGTTATGACAAAGCGATAGAAATCAATCCCAAGCATATACCATCTTGGATGAATCGGGGTAACTCGCTATCAAGTC
>DATNQL010000737.1:0-6577 GCA_036704025.1 Stenomitos sp. | reverse complement strand
CTCCCCCTCTCATTGGGTGATGGTGTATGGTGTGAGGGGCGATCGCCTAATCATCGCCAACCCCCTCAACCCCGATCGCACTTGCGAAAGTCTGCCCAAGTCACTGGTTGAGGCCGCTTGGGATGGGCAATTATGGCAAGTGGAACTCATCCACAAGCAAGACAAATTTAGCCTCGCCTGGTTTTTACCAGCGGTTTGGCACTACCGCCGGTTGTTAGGGGAGGTTTTATTCGCCTCATTCACCTTGCAGTTATTGGGGTTAGCAACGCCCATCCTGACTCAGGTGATTATTGACAAAGTGATGGTGCAGGGTAGCCTACCCACGCTGGATGTGATGGCGATCGCACTTTTGAGTGTTGCCATCTTTGAAGCCATTCTCGGTATCCTGCGGCTATTCATCTTTACCCATACCGCTCGACGCCTGGATTTGAGTTTATCCGCGCAAGTGTTTCGACACTTGATGCGTCTCCCTTTAGCCTATTTTGAAGCGCGCCGGGTAGGAGATACGGTAGCACGGGTACAGGAACTGGAAAACATCCGGCAGTTTCTCACCGGAACCGCCCTAACCGTCATCTTAGACAGCATCTTTGCGGTTGTGTATCTGGCATTGATGTTTTACTACAATGCCCAACTGACCTTGGTTGCATTAGCGGTTATTCCCCTATTTGCCATTCTCACCCTTGTTTCTACACCAATCCTCCGTAACTGGCTCAATGAAACATTTAATCGCAGCGCCGATAGCCAATCGTTTTTGGTGGAAACGATTACAGGTATTCACTCCGTGAAAGCTCATGCGGCAGAACGAACAGCCCGCGATCGCTGGGAAGGATTATTTGCTCGCTACATCCGCACGGGCTTTCGTGCCTCTACAACCTCTAATATTAGTAATAACATCGGCACCTTCTTAACTAATTTCTCCTATCTCCTTATTCTCTGGTTTGGAGCCAAATTAGTGATTGATCAGAAGCTCACGATTGGTCAACTGGTCGCCTTCCAAATGCTTTCGGGTCGTATGACTGGGCCACTTCTACGTTTAGTACAACTGTGGCAAAATCTCCAACAAGTCTTGCTTTCGGTAGACCGAATTGGGGATATCCTCAATGTTGTCCCGGAAGCAGAACCGGGAAGTGGTTTAGTTCTTCCGCCCCTAAAAGGACAGGTAACGTTTGACCAAATCTTCTTCCGTTACCGTCCGAACCAAGAAGCCATTTTGCGAGGAATTTCTTTTACGATAGAACCCGGAATGTTTGTGGGAATTGTGGGTAGAAGTGGTTCAGGTAAAAGTACTCTTTCTAAATTGTTGCAACGCCTTTATCAACCCGAGTCGGGTCGTATTCTGATTGATGGCTTCGACCTCAAAAGTGCAGATTTGGCTTCTTTAAGGCAACAAATTGGAGTTGTTCTCCAAGAAGACTTTCTCTTCAACGGTTCTATCTTGGAAAATATCACTCTTGGCAATCCCGATATTAGTGCAGAACAGGTGGTAGAAGCGGCACGATTAGCGGTTGCCCATGACTTTATCAGTGAGATGCCCCAAGGTTATGAAACCAATGTGGGAGAGCGAGGTACAGCTCTATCGGGGGGGCAGCGGCAACGCATTGCTTTGGCGCGTTTGTTCCTGTCTCAATCACCCATCTTGATTTTGGATGAAGCAACGAGTGCCTTGGATAGTGAGACGGAGCAACAGGTTTTACAAAATATTCAACGAATCTCTAAAAATCGTACTGTTTTCATGATTGCCCATCGGTTTGAGCCACTCAAACGCGCTGACTTGGTGCTGGTGCTAGAAAAAGGTGTACTGATGGAACAAGGAACTCACCTGGAGTTAATTCAGAGAAAAGGGCTGTACTGGTCGCTGTACCAGCGTCAACAATCAGCGGTGTAGATAACAGCTTGCCCCCAAATCCCTGAGGGCTACAGGGCTGTGATCGTTAAATAAGCTGTTATGCATTTAATTTGTATACCTTCACACCCTACACCCCACACCCCTTTCAAAAATTTTTATATCCAATTTAGATGCGCCGCCGATTACCCCTATAGCTACATTCCCTGCTATTGCCTCAGACAATAGCCGCACGGAAATCTCTCTGTAGTGTGACGCTCAAAGATAAAGCTTTCTAAAAAATTACAGCGAGAGAATAAAAGATTTGATGAAGATTATGAGTATAGGGCAACACAAATTAAGAAGTGTGTTCAAAATAAGCATATATCCTGGCTTTGAGACAGGGAAAAGCGTGTTCTAATGCAGGATTTTTGCTATACCCTTTGGTTTCCTTCTTCTTGTCACGGTTGTAAAGAGAAGATGAGGAATGAGCTGTTTTTCAATAAAAACAGTATAAATACTTATGAGAACTGGGTTTAGAGCTAGTGGCTATGAAACATAATTCTTATTCGGCATCTACAAACGGTTTCTACTCTCATAGCTCTGACCTGTTGAGTTCCTCTTCAGGATGGAACATGCGACCAGGGGAATTACAAGACCCCTTACAATCTGGCAATACCCTGATCAGATCGAGTTCTGGTCTCTCCAACGTGGAACTCGATCCTGGTGACGGCCCTGGTCAAGCGTTTAATATTGGTACCTTAAAAGGAAATAATAGTCAAACATTCAGTAATTTTGTCAGCAGTACCGACTTAAATGACTACTACCGATTGGATTTGAGTTCCCCTGGAAGTTTAAGTCTTGAACTCACTGGACTCAGCACTAAGGCCAATTTACAACTGTTCAATAGTAGTCATACTTTGATAGGCAATTCTGCCGAGTTAGACAACCTTACAGAAGCGATTAATCTCTCCGGATTGACAGCCGGGACGTATTACGTTGATGTCCATACGTCCCCATCCAGTGGTGCTACGAACTATACCCTGAACTTGTCTACTTCCCTAGACAGTGAATCTAGCGAACTCATAGCGAATGCGACGACGAGTAGCATTAACGCGGCTACCCCAGGGGTTAGCACTGACGCTAGTAGCGTCCTCGCCACCAACTTTAGTGTGATTGATGCATCGGGGGATAGTACCGCATATACCGTCTTTCAGGGAGGAGCGATACGCGTTAGCTATGGCTTTCAAAATGTTGCCTCGTTGTCGAATGTTCGCCTAGAAGCTTTGAGTAGCAGTAGCGTTGTCTCAACGTTAGGGACTTGGAGTGGAGCGAGTCTATCCAGCGCTTTAGTGAATCTTGCGAGCTTTTCGGCTCTAACAGCGGGTAATTATCAGATTCGTGCCGTGATTCAAACCACCGATGGGCAAGAATTTTTAGCGGCGACTCAATCGATGAGTATTCTGTCCAATACCCGTATTAATGGGACATTTGCGGCTGATACGCTGAATTACTCAGCAGGGCTGGGAAATGGAGCAATCATTCTGGGACGTGGGGGGACTGATACTCTTAATTTAGGCGCGGCGGGTGTTTCTGCGGCTAACATCGCCAGCATCAACGGACTCAGCCTCAGTGCTTTTAATCCCTTATCTGGCTCAACCGCGAATCAAGCCATTTATGGCGGTACAGCCTTTGATTACTTAACCCTTACGGATGGTCGAGAAATTTACTTTCAAGGGATTGAATTTCTGCGGTTTGCAGATGGGTCAACCTTAGAGTTACAAGTTCACCCGAATGATACTTACTTTGGTTCTCAGTGGAATCTAGCGGTTTCTGATGTATCGAGTGCATGGCGCTATAGTCAAGGCACCAGTAATGTTTTGTTAGTGTCTCTGGATACAGGGCTTGCGGTCGGAAGCAATGGTTTGGTGAATACGGTTGACATTTCCACCAATCGCTTGACTTCTTATTATTGGCCTTGGGCCAATGATGACTTCAATGATTATGGTCACGGGCAGGCGGCTATCAGTATCATGGCGGGTACGGCTAACAACGCTTCCGGTACGGCTGGGATTAATTGGAACAGTCCCGTCTATGTCAATGATGTGTATGGGGGTAACGGACTAGGATGGCGATTGACGTTACAGAGCGCTATTCAGAACGCCATTAATTATGCACGAACTTATAATCTGAAGGTGGTTTTCCAGGGGGGTATTCAGGGGGATGGTTGGCTGGCTGATGGTGGTACACAGGCACAGCTTGAGCAGTTGATTCAAGCCAACTCTGATATCGCTACATTTGCCATTGCCGCAGGGAATGGTGGCCCTGGAGGGAATTTATCAGATCCCAATTATCTCACTAGTGTGAGTGGTGTTGCCAAACTGGAGACGACCTATAGTAATGTGATGTCGGTTGGTGCACTTCAGTATCAAGGCACCAATGTAGTCAATGGCATCACAAATGCTACATCTGTAGATTTGGCAGCCTACTCGAATCGCGGCTCTAATTTAACCTTGGTAGCCGCGACTGATTCTCCAGTTATGGATAAATTTGGGAACTTCGTCTATTTCAACGAAACCTCTGCGGCTAATCCGAATTTAGCGGGTATTGCTTCTTTGGTGTGGAGTGTTAACTCCACACTAACGGGAGGACAAGTCCGCCAGATTTTAACCGATACGGCGATGGATTTGGGAACACTCGGTCGGGATAATACGTTTGGCTATGGTTTGGTTAATGCCGATGCGGCTGTTCGTCGTGCGGCGGCGCTACAACGTAACGCTGAAGTGGCTAATCTTTACAGTGGTGCCACGTTGTTTGTGTAAGGGGAATACGGCCCAAAAGCGTGAAATTTAACACCGGAGTTCTCCCTAAATCTCCCCGTCTGAACTCTGGCTACAAAAGGGACTGATAGTCCAGTCCTGCCCTGATGCCACCTCACCCAGATTTCTTCAACTCTTCTTTCAGCATCCGCTGATAAATCGTCGGCAAATACCCTGACATGGAATTAGTCTCTATGCCATAACCCAAACTTGTCCAGGTTCCCGACAGCCGACGCAAAACATCATTGACTCTGCCCTTACGCAGTTGTTGAGAAAGATCCACGCCCCAAGCGTCTTTATCACTCAACCAACGGTAAACGACAGCATCCTGATACTCCGGCTGAAAGCTATAATTTCGCCAAAATAAAAAGCCAGACGGTTGGGGATGATAGCGCTTCGCCATCTTATCCCAAGTGGTATTAATAAACTGATACCGTCCCGCCGCTGTTGTACAGTTGCCCACATTGGGTCCAGCTACAATCCGAACACAGCGGTTTGGATGACGACTCAAATCCCAGGCGCGATCGCCACCATAGAGAAGTGTATACGGTTGGGAGTCATTGGCTTCACTTGCCGTGATCGTTCGCATCAAAGCACGAATGTAGGGATCGCCTCCCTGCATCACTAAGGGCGGTGTCCCATAAGCACTTCTGGGATACTGCGGATACAAGCGTTGTACCCAATTGCCTTTAGAGAGTTCAAACAGCATGACAGCCAGCGCTAAGGCACCAATTTTCGCAAGTAGATTTTTCAAGGCAAATCAGGAGAAAAATCTCTTTTTGAATGTTAAGCTAATCCAATTTCGCCAGGGTGATGGATGTACCCCATGAAATGCACCTCACTTGGCTCAAAAACAAGACCAGGCGTTGCTCGCTAACCAGCGATGGTTTAACGAACCCATCAGACCACTTTAGCAAAGAGCTGATCCCAGCTTTGATCAGGAGCCTCTGGCTTAGCAACTACTTCTACAATTTTATGGCGTGCTTCCGATTGTGACAGTGCTTCAACACACACTTGTGCCACCTTGGTTCGAGGAATACTCCCCTCAAACAGTGTATCGGCTGATGACATCACAACCGGGTCTGGGTTATCTTCATTCTTAAGACCCCCAGGTCGCACAATCGTATAAGTCAAGCCACTTTGGGTAAGGTATTCCTCCGCTTGCTTCTTCCACACCAAAATCAACCAGAACAGGTTGAGTGGGTGGAAAAATTGGGATACACATAGAGAAGAGACCATGACAAAGTGTTCAATGCCTTTGCTCTTGGCGACGTCTACCAAGTTTTTCGTACCCTCATAATCTACTTTGTAAGGCCCTGTTGGATCAAGACTGGGTTTGGCTCCCGTCGCTGACAAAATGACTGTACTATCTGCGATTGCCGCACTCAGACTCTCGGGTTTTAACACATCTCCCACGATCAGTTCGGCTTGGGGAGGTAGAATTTCTTTGGCTGTTTCTAAGTTGCGAACTAACGCCCGAACCGGGATATTGCGCTTCACCAATTCTTGTACAATCCGGCGTCCTGTCTCGCCTGTAGCTCCGGCAACAAATGCTTTCATTCCTCTCTCCGTCATGCATGAATGGTTGACTACAAGATTCACAAGCTATGCTAAATGAGCAAGAAATTCTCTCTTTAGCAGTAAACCCTAACTTCTCAATTGTATGAACTTTATAAATGTGTACTCGTCTTTACCGTAAATTGACGAAACTAACGTGAGAATTTGTACCGCAAGTGGGAATCCTGAACATAGGCAATAGTCAATCGAGATAGTGGAGCAGGTATGTATTCGCAATTCGCTGACGATCAACCCTTTGAAGCTGAAAAGACCCATTTGAATGCCCAATCCGGTTTTACCGAGGCTGACAGTTTCGTGACACCAGTACCTGACTTAACCAGTGACGTGACTCAGTTTCACAGCTACTTTCAAGACTTTA
>DATNQL010000736.1:0-3340 GCA_036704025.1 Stenomitos sp. | reverse complement strand
GTCGAGTCCTGATTTTTCAGCCATCGGTGCTACGGGAAAAGTAGAATTTGAGCGATCGGGCGATCGCAAATCCTCTCCCCATATTGGACTTTTAGTCCAAGTCCAACCCGATCCTAAGGTAGAGTCTCATTATCGGTTTGCTCGCCTGGAATAGCAGGGCGAAGCAATGCTTGATCGGCTCTATTGGAGCCAGGAAACTAAGCGTTCTAAGTCAGATGGAGTGTTGCAATTAAATAAGAGTTGGGTATTCTGAATCATCAGTTCTTGGACGGGATGTTGCGATAACCAAGACTGAAAGGATCGCCCTCCCTCGTTGATAAATTGAGTGAGCAGGGGCAAGCACTGGCGTCGATAAAAACCGCACAACGGTTCCCATCCTTTCGCATGTCGCGGTAGCACAGCCATGACATTTTTGTCCGTCTTTTCTAACTGTATTGCCCACTCTTGTAAAACGTTGGCCTGTAGTTGGGGTAAATCGCAGGCGAGTAAGAGTACCCAATCTGTTTTAACTTGAGCCAGACCTTGAGCAAATCCTACGAGAGGGCCATGAGGTCTGGTTTCGCCGGGTAACGGAACTTCCTGTAGTAAGCGACACGCCTCGGGTAAAATTTCTTGGTAGCGATCGGGCCAAGGCGTAACGACGTAGACTTCACTCGCACAGTGGAGCGCGACCTGACAAACCCGTCGCAACAACGGCACACCCTGGAGAGAAATCAGAGCTTTATCCTGACCCATGCGGGAACTCTGCCCTCCAGCCAAAATAATCGCAGATAGTAATTCAGTCTTACTCATCCGTTAGGCCACAACGGAAAGTTCATCTACTATGATGAGCCGCCCTCGACGAACCGCACGCAGGAGGCGGTCAATCACGCTACGTTCTTCTAAACCCAGGTTTTCTTCTAATAGAGCCGCCATCAGTCCATAGCGGTCAGCTTGGGTGAGATAGCCAGAGAAACTCACTTGAGCAAATAGGTCAGACAGAGCACCGGGGAGAAGAACTGGAGATTGCATTACTACTGAGCCTAAACTCGATAACTCTAATATTCCCGAAAAACCAGGAGTAATCGGTGACAACTCTCTAGTCAATCGAGTGAGACTGATCACATCGACCAGAAAGTTGGGATGGGATTTTTAATCATAAGCCGGATGTAGTCTGGTCGCTAAGGCCGCGCCGCTCTCCAGAGGAGAGAGAGCCGGTGACGCCATTCCATCCTTCATCGAGGGGACGCGGGGACGTAAGTCCCAAGGGTTTGAGACCCCGACTAAACTCTTTGATTTCAGTCGCTTGAATTCAGGCGTGGGTTCAATCTCCGTCTGAATTCTTTCCCCGCGTCCCCGCGTCCCCGCGTCCTTGAACTTTAGAGTGGGTGAGTATCCAAATCAAACTGAAACCCGATAAAACTCGGTACGATGGTAGTTTATAGGTATACTTCACCCTGAGCGTGGCGGGAATGCTCACGGTTGTACTGTTTAGGTCAAAGCGCGATACGCTCTTTGTGATACGTCGCTCAGCCCAACGTAGCCAACCCTACTCCTAGGGTGACGCTAGCACAAGGCTTTTAAAGGCGTTGGCGTGAAGCGGATACAACAGTATCCAGCGTGAAGTTCAGAGCGCCGTGTTCAACAAACCTAGTGCACTACCAGCATCACTTCTTACCAAACAGTAGGAACTCGCTTTTCACCCCGCTCTTCTCCAAGACGTGAGGATACAGGAGTGAGTAACACAGAGAACACCCCTTCGCCCTTCGTTTCCGATATTTTTTTAATGTTCTTCCCGGACGGGGAAGATATGACCCATCACCAACCCGTTGAACAGCAAAAGCAACTCTTGAAACATCGCCTGAACCGACAGACACAGGCATTGGTGGCACTGGCAAGAAGCCAAACCATTGACCGGGGCAACTTAAAGGCGGCCTTGCAGGAGATTACGGAGGTTGTCGCCAATGTTCTGGACGTTGAACGGGTGAGTGTTTGGCTTTACCAAGATATTGCTGTGACTCAGAGGCTACCCTTGGGGTTCTTTCCCCACGTCAACGCGGCTTTCATCGAGCGGGGGGAACCCTCAGGTATGGCAAGGCCGGTTGAAGGGACAAAGGGCATACGGATGAAGTGTCTAGACTTGTATGAACATAGCCGAGGATGTCATACATCGGGCATGGAGCTGGCGGCGGACAATTATCCGGTTTATTTCCAAGCGTTAGCCAATGAATGCCCTCTTGCCGTACACGATGCCCAAACTGATGCAAGGAGTCAGGAATTATGGGAGTCCTATCTCATCCCCAACAGTATCACCTCATTGTTGGATGCACCCATTTGGCTCAATGGTCAGATGATCGGAATTGTTTGTCATGAACATGTTGGTGTACAACGCCAGTGGACGTTAATTGAAGAAGATTTTGTCACGGCGATCGCGACTCTGGTGGCTCTAACGATTGAAGCGTGCGATCATATCCTGACTCAAAAGCAAATGAGACAGCATCACCAATTCCTGGTGAGTGAATACCATGACGACCTGGAGAGGTTGGTAGAAGAACGGACGGCCGAACTCACCAGAACGAATGAGAAATTGCAAAAGGAAATTCAGCGACGTTCTACGGTTGAATCCCAACTCAGAAATTACCAGCAGCACCTTGAGGAATTAGTCGAAGAAGGGACTCGCGAAATTATTCAAACAAACGAGCAACTTCAACAAGAAATTCTCAGCCACCAACGGGCGCAGGAAGCACTACAGGAAAGTGAGGAGCAGTTTCGATGTTTGTCTGAGGCTACCTTTGAGGCAATTTTAATTATCGATCAGGGTAATTTATGCCAAGTAAACAGTAACTTTACTCAGTTGTTTGGTTACGAACCGGAAGAAGTGATTGGCAGAAATCTCGCTGAATTTTTATCCCTGGAATATCGCCTGGGTGTCCAACAGCTTACAGCGTCGAATAGTGAGCAAATGTATGAAACATGCTGTCTCAAGAAAGATGGCTCAACGTTCCCTGCTGAAATTCGCAGTAAAGCGATTCCTTATCAAGGACGTCTCGTCAAAGTAACCGCCATTCGAGACATTACGGCACAAAGCCAAGCTCAGGAGGAACTCAAGCAATCCGTTTCTCTCATGAATGCCACTCTTAACTCTACAACAGACGGAATTGTTGCTGTTAGCACGGCAGGAAAAATTGTGAGTTTTAACCAAAAATTTGTCGAAATGTGGGGGCTTTCACCGGACGTTTTGATGGTGCCAGAAAGGCAAGAACGATTCAGATTTTTCCAAGAGCAGTTGAAAGAACCGGAAAGCTTTTTAGAAAGAGTCAATCAGTTTTACGCTCAACCCAATGCGGAAGGGAATGATGTA
>DATNQL010000735.1:0-3601 GCA_036704025.1 Stenomitos sp. | reverse complement strand
GTCAACAAGTTTTATTGGAAACCTGTGTTTTGGCACAACTCATATTGCGTTATTTCTTGCGGTGGCGCACCACTAGAAATTGTGAAGCAATATATTGACGGTCAAAAACAACCATCTTGACCGCCATTCATCCCCTCCCTACTTCGCTAACGCTGCGTTTGAGGAAGGGGAATTCTGACGGAAAATGTTAAACTGGCTCCAGCCGCGAGACTTACAATAAAAACAGGACTGTTAAGAAGTGTAAGGATAGTTCATGGCTGATCAGTTAATTCGCGCCACAGCGGCGGAGGGGGGCATCCGAGCCGTCGGCGTCATTACCACACGTCTCACTGAAGAAGCTCGACAGCGTCACAAACTCTCCAGTGAAGCAACAGCGGCCTTAGGTCGCACGATGGCTGGGGGTCTATTGCTAGTCTCTAGCATGAAGCGAGAAGGGTCGAGAGTGAATGTTCGGGTTAAAGGGAATGGTCCTCTGGGGGGAATTCTCGTTGATGCGGGATTAGATGGAACTGTACGGGGTTATGTGGACAACCCATCCGTAGAGTTGCCGCTGAATGAGCGAGGGAAGCTGGATGTCGGTGGTGTAGTAGGCCGGGAGGGTTACCTTTATGTTGTCCGAGATGTGGGCTATGGCTACCCCTATTCCAGCACTGTTGAGCTGGTATCGGGTGAAATTGGCGATGACATCACTCATTACCTCGTGAATTCCGAACAAACGCCATCCGCTCTATTGTTGGGTGTATTGGTAGGTACAGAAGGAGTGAGAGCCTCTGGAGGCTTGCTACTGCAAGTTCTTCCCAAAGCAGCCAGAGATGAAGCCTTAGTGCAAACCCTAGAAGAACGTGCTCAAATCATTCAGCAGACAGGACTGACTTCTCTTTTAAAAGCAGGTAAAACACTGCCAGAGATTTTGGAACAGCTTCTAGGCGATATGGGTTTGGTGATTCTTCCAGAAATCCAAATGATACGCTTTCACTGTGGTTGTTCCTTCGATCGCATGTTAGGTGCACTGAAGATTCTGGGCGAAGCCGAACTGCGGGATATGATTGAAAAAGACGATGGAGCCGAAGCGACTTGCCATTTCTGTGGGGAAGTTTACCAAGCCAGTTCTAATGAGCTAGCGCAGTTGATTGAAGATTTGCAGGCTGAGTCTGTTTGACGTACTGCCCCAAGGACAGACCGTCTTCAGGCTTGTCGCTGAACCCAGAATCTCTGCACGGATCGGGCGGAAACTGCCAAAAATGTACGGATTAGGACTGGGGAATCGAGAAGGGGTAAATGTCAGGAAACGACACTTTCCCAAGTGCAAGCCTTGAGTGTCAGTTGTAAAAACTTTCAATCGAGGAAGGCTAAGGTATTCTTGATTGGACGGGCTTCTTCCCCAGTCTCCATTCCTGACACCTCTGAGTATAGGTAGCTTTTTCCGTCTCGTGAGGGTAGGATGGCAACTACTGAGGGTGTAAACAAGCACGCTGGAACAGGCATTGCGCGTGGTGTGAGTTATGACCAGAAATCGAGAAATTCCCGACAGTTGGCCTCCCTCCAACTCTTCGCAGCCAGGTCAGAACCCTGAGTGGCAAAACACGAATAGAGCTTTTGGTGCCAATCGTCCATTAGTTAATCCTGGCAGAGGAGTACCCGATGCGCCCATCGCTGACGGGTATGCCGTTCCTCAAAATTTGGCGACACCGGGAGTGACATCATCTCCACCCTCAAAAAAACGGCAGGAGCCTAAGCGAGGGTTCCCCCGACCTTGGCATTTTGGGGCCATGCTAATTGTGTTGTTTTCCGGTGGGGTGGGATTTATCGCTATAGCCCTGTTGTTGAAGTTGCCAGCGGTGCCCAACTGCCCTGCCATATTTTGGCCGACGGCTTCAGCATCGATGCGCCTTTATTGTGCTCAGTTGGCGGCAAACAAGCAGACAGCAGAGGACTTGCTAGAAGCCATTGCCTTAGTTGAGGCGTTGCCCAACGATCACCCGATGCGGACAGAAATCAACCGTAATATTGAACAGTGGTCACTCGATATCTTGAAAATCGGTGAACAAAAGTTTCAGGCGGGGAAGTTAAGTGAAGCCATCGACATTGCCCGAAAAATTCCCGCTCGTGTCTCGGCTCACAATTTAGTGGAAAAGCAAATCGACCGCTGGCAGATGATTTGGTCGAAAGCGGAGGGAATATTTAGCAAGGTCGAGCAAGAGCTGAGGCAGTCCGACTGGACTCAGGCGTTTAGAGAGGCCGTTAAATTAACCTCAATCGACAATAAATACTGGGCGACGACCAAGTATGACCAAGTGGCGAAAAAGATTCAGTTGGCACGGGAAGATAGCGCCAAGCTGGATAAAGCCTTCCAACTGAGTCAGAGCGGGAAAGTAGACGATATCTTGGAAGGCATTAAGCAAGCTGAGAAGATTTCCCGTGAAAGCTATGCCTATAAAGAGGCTCAAGATTTAATTGTGGAGTCGGGCAAAAAGCTACTGAAAATGGCAGAGGCTCGACTCGAACAGCGCAACTGGGAAGGTGTTCTGGAAATTGCGAATAAGATTCCTCCCAGCGTTAAATTAGAAGACCAAAAAGCCGACTTGATCGATTTGGCACAGGCTCTATCGACCGCGTCATCAGGCACGAGTTCGGATTTGGAACGAGCGATCGCATTGGCGCAAAAGCTACAGTCAGGCCGCCCCTTGTATAACAAAGCACAGGGATTCATCAACCGCTGGCAGCGAGAAACGGAAGATGTGGCAAGACTGGAACGGGCGCGCATGTATGCGGAGTCGGGTCTGGTTCCCGACTTAAAAACAGCGATCGCCGAGGCCAATCAGATTCCGAATGGCAATCCCCGCTATTCTGAAGCGCGTAAGGACATCGCACGCTGGACGGCTCAAGCAGAGACAATTGAAGACCAGCCCTATCTTGACCGTGCTGAGCAAATTGCCGGTTTTGGTGGCAGTGCTTCTTTACAAGAGGCCGTTCAAGAAGCCAGCCGCATTCCTCCAGGTCGTGCTCTATATAAAAAAGCACAAGGTAAGATCGCCCAGTGGACAGATACGATTCAGCGCGAGCAAGACCAGCCTTTCCTCGACCAAGCCCGTACTCTAGCAAGCAGTGGAAATCTGCCCGATGCGATCGCGGCGGCTCAACAGATTCGAGCAGGACGCTCACTCTACAAAGAGGCACAAAATGAGATCCGGGGCTGGCAGAGGGAAGTGGAGGGTCAGCAGCTTTTACAACAAGCTTACCAAGCGGCAACTCCCGGAACCCCAGAAGCTCTCTCATCCGCCATTCGGTTGGCCAGACAAGTTCCTAGTTCTGCGACAGTGAAGGGGGATGCCAGAACTTCAGTGAATCGATGGAGCGATCAACTCTTATCCATGGCGAATGACCGATCCTTGTCTAATCTCAAGGAAGCCATTGACATTGCCAGAATGATTCCCTCTGGCACAAACGCCTATGATTCAGCTCAATCACAAATTCAGTCCTGGCAAAGGACTTTGAACCCACCCCCTCCTAGTCCGGTAGAACTTAGCCCAGAAAATGAAGGCTTTTAATATCATGTCCGGTTAAACACCCATCGTTAGGATTGACGCGGGGACACGGGGAC
>DATNQL010000734.1:0-2210 GCA_036704025.1 Stenomitos sp. | reverse complement strand
ATCATGCCCTTCCAGTTCATAAGACAGGTATAAGTGAGCCTGGATTATTGATTCCCAAAGCGCCTTTTTCAGACCGTAAGCGCCATGGTTTTCAATGGAGTAGTCTGCGAACAAAAGCGGCAATATTGGCTATTAGTCTCGGTACGGTTCCAGTTTTAATAACAGGTGGAATTGGCTATTATTTTGCGAACCGAGGGTTTACAGAACAAATTTCTACGGTCAAATTAGACCGTGCTGTTGGTTTGGAAGATAAGATCAAACGCTTCATGCGGGAACGTTATGGGGATATTCAAATTATATCTCGACGTAACTTTCTCGCTAAAGCTGAGTTCAGGGACAAAATTTCTGTTGCGGAAAAAGAAGCATCTTTAGACGAAATTGTCGAGAATTATAAAACCTATGACCTTGTTTCTGTAAGTGATCTGAAGGGCAATGTCATTCTCAAATCTAAAAGCGATCCTTTACCTAATCAAAGTGATCGGGAATATTTTCAAGAAGTTCTTAAAACGGATAAACCCGTCATTACTAGTGCAATCATACCTAGAGTTTCTACCAATGCTGACAGACCTGCAATTAACATTGCAGCACCTGTAAAAGATAGCGTTACGGGTAAAACAATTGCCATTGTCCGCGCCCGTTTACCCGTTGAAAGTCTAGATGAGTTGAGCAGAAACTTCGCTACAAGTGGAGATGAATATTATGTGATTGACACCGCAATCAATAAAATTTTCCTGGGTTCAAAGAAAACTAAGGAATTTAAAGAGCCTCTGCCCATTTTCCCCGGCTTATCTAAACTGCAAGCTGCTGACAAACCTAATATTTCAATCTTTAATGATCAGGCGGAGAAGGTTGAAAAATTGTTCGCCTTTACCAAGTTTACAAAACTAGAAGGCTTACCCGATTTGCCCTGGCAAGTCATGATTGCACAGCCAACCAGACTCGCCTTTGAACCCCAGAGACAATTACTTCTAGCCATATCGCTGGGTACTTTAGTCACAGCCGCATTAGTCAGTGCGATCGCCATTTTCCTCACCAACCGCACGGTGCGTCCCATTCTTTCTGCGGCAGGCGCGGTGGACAAAATTGGTCAGGGAGAACTGCAAACCCGCCTAGAAATTCACGGAGAAGACGAAATTGCCGAACTGGGATCGAACATTAACGTGATGGCGGAACAGCTACAGACCTTTGTGCAAGAACAAACCCTCGCCGCTGAACGAGCCTTCCTACTGACCAAAGTGACGGGTTCTCGTGCCCTAAGTTCGGAAGAACTGAACAATCTCTTCGGTGAAGTTTTGGATGATGCCCGTAAAAGCCTGAACGTTGATCGCCTTGTGATCTATCGCTTCAACCCTAACGGACATGGGGAGATTGTAGCTGAATCGGTGGCAAGAGGTTGGCCGAGTGCCCTGATCTCCAAAATCGATCACTCTTTTGTGTCAGAGCAGCAACTCGAAGCGTATCTTGAGGGTAGTATCGAGCCAATGAATAACATCCTGGAGGCCATTTTGCCGCCAGAGCAGTTGAGAATGATGGAACGTCTGGAAATCAGAGCCAGTGTGGAAGTTCCGATTCTCAATGAAGGTCGGCCTTATGCGTTGCTGATGGCTCACCACTGCGAAACTCCCCATCATTGGCAATCCTCAGAGGTCAACTTCCTCCAGCAATTAGCGGCTCAGATGGGTCTCTCCCTCGACCGTGTACTCCTACTTGAACAGACGGAACAACTGGCTCAAGAGCAGCGCCAACTCAAAGAAGGCTTACAACGACGCGCTCTAGACCTGCTTCAGGAAGTAGACCCGATTAGTAAAGGGGATCTGACCATCCGGGCGAAGGTAACAGCGGATGAAATTGGTACGATCGCTGACTCCTACAACGCGACGGTGGGTAACTTGCGGAAAATCGTACTTCAAGTGCAACAAGCCGCTAGCCAGGTGGCTCAAACGACTAGTAGTAATGAAGCCTCGGTTCAATCGCTATCGACGGAAGCCTTACGCCAAGCCGAGGAAATTGCACTCGCTCTAGACCGAGCACAAGAAATGGCGCAATCGGTGCAATTGGTGGCAGGCAACGCAGAAGAAGCCTTAGCCTCTGTACTGGAAGCCTCTCAAACGGTGGAAGAAGGGGATCAAGCCATGAACCGTACCGTTGATGGGATTCTGGCGATCCGAGAAACTGTTGCAGAAACGGCCAAAAAAGTCAAGCACTTGGGT
>DATNQL010000733.1:0-2562 GCA_036704025.1 Stenomitos sp. | reverse complement strand
GGGTTCTGTCTGATTTTTAGGGAATTGTTCCATTCAAGAATTTTCGACTATCGCTGATGTACTCTAACTTCTTCTACGGACAAACCCAGTGCCTCTGCCACCTGCTCTACACTCAAACCCATTGTCAATAACCGAGGTATTGCATCCCTTCTTGCTTGCTGTTCACTCTCAGCCCGTTGCCGCTCTTGTTCAGCACGTTGCCGCTCCAGTTCGGCTCGTTCATCCCCAATCAGCAGTAGATTCCCTTGTTCATCCCACCACCGCAACCACTGTTGAGTTTGATTTTGATAACTTCCATACCACAGCCCTAATTCCACACCTAAAGGGGTGATCGGATAATGCCCTCGTTCATTAGGCGTTAACTTCTGATAAAACCCATCAATCAACCGATACACTTCTAACTTACCGTTGTTGATTTCATAGATACCGTAGTAGGGAATTCGCATGATGCGCTCATACACCCAAAACTTCCCAGGCTTTGTGACTTCCCCTGCATGAGCCACCGATAATGGTGTGCGATCGCGTTCTTCTTCACCATCGCCACTGGCAAACTCTAAGGCAATTAATGGTGCTAAATGTTCTCGCCAAAGCACATAAGAACGACGAATTTGACCATCCAGCTTAGGTGGCACATTGGGAACATAAAACCAATCCGGAGCTTCGGCACCTTTTTCAGGAGGGGCCGTTTCTCGCCAATAGATGCCACAATCTTGCCCAATCGCATACTGTCCATCGGGGTGTAGCTGTTGCAGAATCGGTCCAATTGAATCTGTGAGAATGATACTTTGGGGATGCTCCTGAAAATTTTTCACAAAAGTTCCATCCGACTCCGGTAGTTGAGTGTGGTCGGGAAAGGGAGGAGGTAGTAGAACAGCAGGGTCAATACTCTGAGTCATGATCATTTATCCCTGAAGATTTTTGTTAGCCAATCCTCACAACTTGAGGCGGATCAACTTGAGAGATGGCTGCCTCTCGATGCTTGAGTAATGTTCCTTGAGGTAGTGGCCCGTGTAAGTGATTCCAAGGCAATATTTTATCCGTTAACCAGTTCGTATGAACGTAAAAATCTAGTTCTGGTAATTTTCCTTTCAGCTCCTTAAAAGCGCGGCGATAACTGCCGACAGAGTCTCCATAATGTCGCGTGAGTTCCAGCAGATGAGATAATCGGCGATCGCCTCTGGATATCAAGGCTTGAATCACTGACCAGTTATAGCTTTCCGGTCGAAAATCGATGCCTTGGGGTTTCAGGTGTTTCTGCAAAAACTTTAGCCGCTTCTCTGCCTGAGAATTCACCCCAAACCATTGAAATGGGGTATGGGCTTTCGGAACAAAAGTACTGCAACCGAAGGTCAAACGTAAACCCGGAGCGACTTTTTTGATCTGTTTCATCATCGCCACGGTTTGTTCCACGTCGGACATTTCTTCTCCCGGAACACCCACCATCCCATAGAGTTTGAGACTTTTTAATCCACCGGCTTTGGCATTAACAGCCGCTTGCAGAATTTCCTCATTGGTTAGCTTCTTATTAATAATTTGTCGCAGCCGTTCCGAACCACTTTCTACGGCGATGGTAATGGAGTTTGTCCCTCGTTGAGTGAGAGTTTCTGCTAACTTCGGTGTCACTGTATTCGTTCGCACGGAGGCAATACTCAGCCGTACATCTTCATACTTCGGTTGAGACAGGTAATCGAGCAATACTTCAAACTCCGGATGCTGTGTTACCGATGCTCCCAGTAAGCCAATCCGCTTGGTTACCTCTAACCCCCTCTCAATGGCTGGAATCAACGAATCTGTCGCACTTGGCGTCCGAAAGGGCAACGTGAGATAACTCGCCAAACAGAAGCGGCACATCTCTGGACAACTGCGAACCACTTCCACCATATAGATATTTTCCCAAGCGGCTTTTTCGGTTACTACGGTTGAAGCCGATAGGGTATTACCCCGATAAGTCTGTTTTTCCACCGTTGGAGGAATCTCAGCTTCTACAGGTTGAATGGACTCAATTTCGCCCGTCGAGTTTTGGTAAGTTATCTGGTACAAGCTGGGAATATAGACTCCCGGTACCTGTGCTAGACGCCTTCGTTGTGTTTTTCTGTCAGCGGCACGAACTTCTTTATAAGCTTCTAGAAACTCACCCAGCAAAATTTCTCCATCCCCTAGCAAAATGAGATCAAAGAAATCTGCAAAGGGTTCTGGGTTCGCTGTCAATACGGGACCTCCCCCAAACACCAGGGGATGGTGAGATTCTCGCTCAACCGACCTCAACGGAATGCCTAAATCTTCTAGGGAGTTCAATAAATTGACATAATCCAATTCCCATGATATAGAGTAACCTAGTAATTCTGGTTGTTCTGGCAAAGGTTCATGAACATCCGTGAACCAGCGGCTGACTTGCAAGTCGGAGCGCGAGGCTAAAGTTGCCCACACCACTTGATAACCCAGGCTGGTAATGCCCACGCTGTATTCATTGGGAAAAGCAAAGATGGTCGGAATGGCACCCGCTTGGGGGGGGGTGGGCGTAAACAAAAGGCGTTCAGATGCGAAAACAGCAGGGGTCACAGG
>DATNQL010000732.1:0-2003 GCA_036704025.1 Stenomitos sp. | reverse complement strand
TGGTGCCAATACACTCCGCGCCTATGGAACCACCCTGGGCATCTCCAATCCCAAATTACTGCAACTGCGACAACAAGGCGGTGTGCCACCGCAGCCGGTACAAATTGTTTGCTCGGGTTCTGCCGAGATTGACCCCCAATTGCGCTTTTTTCGCCAATCGGTTCCCCGTTGGCTACTGACAACCGCAGGGGGTGCCCAACATTGGCAGAAAGAACAGGCATCGGGTGTTGAACGTTTTGAGCGAATTTTGGTAGCGGATACATCCACAGGCGAGATGGATTGGAAGAATGCCTTCCAACAGTTAATTGAATTGGGCGTCGAACGCTTAGCCCTCTTGGGAGGCGGTGAACTAGTCGCTGCACTCCTGGCAGCCGATTTAATTGATGAATTTTGGCTAACCATTTGCCCGTTGATTTTAGGCGGTAGAACCGCTCCAACGCCAGTAGCGGGAGAGGGATTTTTCTCACACTTAGCACGACCACTGGAACTTTTGACGGTTCAGACGATCGAACAGGAGGTTTTTCTGCATTATCGGCTGCAACGCTCGTAAAGATTCGTTAACCTAAAAACAGTTTTTATCGGAGTCAGCGCTCACTTTGAGCTGGATTGCTCCGAACAAACCTCTGGGTCGAGCCAATTGAACTCACCCTTATATTCTGCATGACACGGTATCTTAAACCATTTCTTTCTTGGATTTCCCCCATGGTTCAACAACCCCAGCTTGACTATGCCGTGACTTGGGTCAACCGGATGGCAGACATTCCCCAATCCGCTTGGGATGAGCTTGCCCAGCCCTTGAAGACCCCTTTCCTCGAGTGGGAGTGGTTGAACAATCTAGAAACATCAGGGAGTGCAACTGCAAAAACCGGATGGTTACCGAATCACCTCACTGTGTGGCGAGATCGACAGCTCATCGGGGCTGCGCCTTTCTACATTAAAGGTCACAGTTATGGAGAGTTTGTCTTTGACCACCAGTGGGCGGATTTATCTCACCGCTTAGGGATACGCTACTACCCCAAACTACTGGGAATGACACCGTTTACGCCGGCGACCGGTTATCGGTTTTTGATCGCACCGGGAGAAGATGAGGATCGGCTGACGGAACAAATGGTAATTGCGATCGACCATTTTTGTGACCAGAACCGGATTAGTGGTTGTCACTTTTTGTTTGTTGACCCCGAATGGCGTCCCGTTTTAGAACGTCATGGTTTTACCAGTTGGCTGCACCACAGCTATATTTGGCAAAACAAAGGCTTTCAGACGTTTGATGATTATCTCAGTGTCTTCAACGCCAATCAGCGCCGCAATATCAAACGAGAACGCAAAGCTGTAACAACAACCGGTCTGCGCTTGGAAATTCTCAGGGGTGATGAGATTCCTAAATCCCTGTTTCCGTCGATTTATGGCTTCTACAGCAGCACCTGCGACAAGTTTATGTGGGGAAGTAAATATCTCACGCGCAAGTTTTTTGAGCAGTTGTATCCCAACTATAGCGATCGCGTGTTGTTAGTAGCCGCTTATCGAGAGGGCGATGACCGCCATCCGGTGGGTATGTCGTTTTGTATCAACAAGGGTGACCAACTTTATGGTCGCTATTGGGGTTGTTTTGAGGAATTCGATTGCCTGCACTTCGATGCTTGCTACTATACGCCGATTGAGTGGGGCATTGCCAATGGCATTCAGATGTTTGACCCCGGTGCAGGCGGGCGTCACAAGAGACGGCGCGGTTTTCCCGCCACACCGAATCACAGTCTGCACCGATTTTACAATCCACGGTTTACCCAAATTTTGCGACACTACATCGGTGAAATCAACGTCATGGAACAAGAAGAAATTGACGCAATTAATCAAGATTTACCCTTTACCAAACGAGAAATTAATCTATCGATCCAAGATTAATCAGCTTCACTAATACCAAACATAAACATAACTTAACTAACAACTGTTGATGCTCACTCAATCCTTAAGCATTTATGAAACTCCTTTAAACATGTAGAAAAATT
>DATNQL010000731.1:0-4512 GCA_036704025.1 Stenomitos sp. | reverse complement strand
AGAGAATACCCGGAGGACATTTGCTCAACGGTGTTGCAAGCCGACTAAACTAATTGGTATATGAATAAAGCGCAGTTAGCGCCTTGCTCTTCCCCAACTGCCTGACTAACCAACCCTTAGAGATTGCAAATTTTGGCGATGACAGACGATCCAACGATTAAGCTTGACCAATTTTTGAAGTGGGTTGGTGCCGCCCAGACGGGTGGTGAAGCTAAATTAATGATTCAATGTGGCGAAGTGCAAGTGAACGGAGCTACCGAGACTCGACGCGCCCGAAAATTGGTAGAAGGGGATGACGTCATGGTGAAGCGGCAAATTTACAAGGTACAGTTTCCCTGAATCCGCTCATGTTATGACGCGTGAGGAATGCCAGGAAGGAGGAGCAAAAACCAGTCTTGTTGCCCATCATTGGGTATGGGTTTTAACGTCCATCGGGTTCGGATAACTGCCAAAGTTGGATTTCATAACAAAGATGCTGCTCAAAAAGCTGATGTGCTTCTAAGCCTTCAACCACTAGCTTTTTCACCCAGCGACGAAAGATCCAGCGCAGCAGTTTGTGCAATGGCGGAACCGCGATCGCAATTAAATCGGCAATATAGTTTATGGTGTTCATGCCAAATCGACGAAACGTGTCAACATACAGATCGATAGTTGGCAAAATTTGGGCGGAAATATCCTCAGATTTGACTAACCTGAACCCAGCCTGCTGTAAGGCTGTATGAAGCTCTGTGACAACATGACAGTTAGAAAAAATCCCTTCCTTGTAACTAGCATCAGAGCGCATCATATCAGCCAGTAGAAGGTAGCCACCACCGCTAAGAAGATTGGCAGCACCTTGAGCAATATCGACAGCCGCCATATACTGGCTGCTTTCACTCAACAAAATGAGATCATAGGGGTGGGTTGCCTTGAAATTTTCAAAATTCGTTAGGTGGAAGATGGCCTGACCGTGGGTACACTGAAGAAATCGCTCTTGTTGAAACGGATCGGGTGCGAGTCCTTCAACCGTAAAGCCACGCTCAATCAGGTAAGCGGCATTTCCCCCAATACCACAGCCCACATCTAACACCGTATGAGTCCCTTTGGGAATGAAATCCAAAAGTTTAGCGGCATAAGCTTCCTGAGCCATGCGTAGCCGCCCAATCGTGAGTTCCTCAGGGGGAACAGGTAAAGTTTCCCAATAGCCATAGTGAAGATAGGGCGAATCTGTCAGCCCCAAATAGTAATTCAGCGCTGCATTTTGATAGCGAGTTACTTTTGAAATAGAGATTGATTCTGGCTTCGGCATTAAGAAAAGTGGGTAAATTTTAGGAGATCATATCCTGTCGGGTTGATGACCCCTAATAAAATGCTGTTCGTCGTCAGTAATTGAGTGCCCTTCAAAAAAGGACTAAAATCTTCGCTGTGTAGCCGAGTACCAGAAGATTCTCGTGAATCAAGAAATCCTGCCAATAGCCAAAACGGCTCTGGCAGACACTCTCTGGGATTCACCTTCGATGTTTCCCGTGTCCCTGCACTGGCTCGACCCAGTTTAGCACTGTAGCCACAATCATTTTATTGAAGTCCCGTTAATATTTCAGCCCTGTGGTGATTTTTTGGCTAATGCTCACCCTTGGGCGATCGCCCTCTTCGCTGCTCCTCAGGAATTTCTACAATTAACTAAAGATATATTAAATAAGCGACCGCAGCATGGATTGGCAAGAAGTATCGAGTAGCTGGGTTTTAATTCCTCCACGTCCTAAGGGGATTGTGCATTTTTTGGGGGGAGCTTTCGTAGCGACAGCCCCTCAAGTAACCTATCGGTGGATACTAGAGCGATTAGGGCGTCAGGGGTATGCTGTGATTGCAACACCGTTTGTGAATACTCTGAATCATACAGCGATCGCACGAGATGTACTCAACCAATTCGAGACAACCTTATACCGCTTACAGGCAAAATCTGTTTTAAGTAAACGCTATCTGCCCATCTATGGCGTGGGACACAGCATGGGTTGCAAATTGCATTTGCTGATTGGGAGTCTGTTTTCAGTGGAACGTGCGGGGAATATCTTGATTTCCTTCAACAACTATCCCGCCAAGCGTGCTATTCCTTTGATTGAGCAGATTAATCTCAATCCCACCTTCGATATTGAGTTTACACCCTCACCCATAGAAACAAATGAGCTGATCGCTCAGCGTTACGAAGTCCGCCGCAATTTACTCATTAAATTTACCAACGATGACATTGACCAAACAGCGAGCTTAATCCAAGTTTTACAACAACGCTTTCCCGATATGGTAGGAATGCGGATGCTACCAGGCAATCATTTAACCCCCTTAGGGCAAGATGTGAGCTGGAAAACCGGAGATGTCTTTACGCCCTTTGACGCGATTGGTCAATGGATGAAGCAAGAAGTGTATCGCGACTTAAATCAGCTTCAACGAGAAATACTGCGATGGTTAGACCCTTTTTCAGCTCGCTAAATTGTCCAGTTTAGACTTGTAAAGCATAATTCACCTCTGTCATTGAACTCCAAAAACTCTGCGCTCCTCTGTGTGAACCTTGGCGATCTCTGCGTTAAAAAACATAGTATGAGAATGCCAACGAATTCCCTACCATACCCAATCCGGGTTAACTACCCCTTTTTTCGTGGGGGCAAGGCAGAAGGCAGTCCCGATGAAAAAATTTCACAGCCATGAATGAAAATAGTCCTCCCCCACACCCTACACCCCACACCCTACACCCCACTTTCAAGTCAGAAGGCAGAAGGAAAAAAAGACTTAAGCTAAAAAGGGGGTTATCGAGGAGGATTTGGTATCACTTGTGTGAACATCCGCTTGAGGCTCTACTGGAAACGAAACGATCGCCGTAACGACATGATGGTTTTTAGCGATCGTCAACCTCGTACTTGCGGTGGGGGGTAGCTGCACCAAACCCCTAACACCGAGTGTCCGTTAAGCGATTAATTTGGCTAAGACTGTACTCAACTTATTACCCAGTTGTTCAACCCCTGTCTGTTGCATCGAGTCTTTCAACCTGCCATCAGGATCAAATGCCTCATAGGCTTTGGGGATGGCTTTCTGATCTGGCAATACCAAAACACCAATACTGCTAAGAATGGAACGGACATGAGTTAAGCCACGCAATCCTCCTAACGCTCCGGGTGAGGCACTCATCAAGATAGCCACTTTATCTTTAAAACAAGCCAACATTGGCTCTCCTGGCTCTGGACGTGAGGCCCAATCAATCGTATTTTTCAGGAGCGGTGTAATCGAGCTATTGTACTCCGGTGCTGCAATCAACAGTCCTTGATGGGCAATCATCAGTTGTTTAAAGGTTTTGACATGGGCGGGAATCCCCTCTTTGGCTTCCAAATCTTCGTCAAATAGTGGCATCGGTAAATCACGCAAATCTACATACGTCACTTCTGCGCCTGCGGCCCGAGCTCCCTCTGCGGCAATCTTTACCAGTGTTTTGTTGTAGGAAGCTTCACGAGCACTGCCGGCAAAGGCTAGGATTTTAGGTGCGTTTGTCATGGTTGACTCCTGAGAGTGGTTTGAAATCATACCTATTCGGTTTGAGTGTGACACATATTTTCTGATGCCTCCTCCCTTACAAAACTCATCATCCTTTGGCAGAAGCCAACCATAGCGCTAAGTTACGGATATAAGTCTTCAAATCTTCAAGGGCACGGGGTTCGGTTTGCATACCATCACCAGGAGGTTCATCTACAAAGCTGGGACACCCCATCTGAGCATCCCAGTTATAATCACAAAAATGATGAAACGTCGATTCTGCAACCACCCGTCCCAATGTGTTTCCCTGTGCGTCCTGTATCGACTCAATCGCTACAGCGAGATTGAAGGGGCGACCTGAAACCAAGCTTTTGCCTGTAGCAATGACACGAGCATTGGCATCATTCATCGAGATGCCGACTGCCCCCTCATGAGGATGCGCCGGAAAAAACTCGATGAACCCAGAAGGCGATGTAGGATTTTTCAGCAGTTCGTGAATGGGTTCAATAGGCATGATCTTTTGATAATCTCCATTGCGACCAGAGTGGTAGTTAGGCCAGGAAATGGTTTGGGTGTAGATGTCGTCAATGCAGTGTCGAGATTCGTCAGGGTCAGGATTGTGGTTTTGGAAAAAGTGATATGTACCAATGTTGTCAAGTTGGCAAACTGAGCAACCTAAATCCTGATGATCACGGGTTACAAGCAGACCCCCACCCCGTTGATGAAAGGCGGTGATACCTGCACAATCTTTTTCCGTGAGTCCGTCACCGACATCAACCGCAAACAACCAGAGTTCGTCGAAGTCTGAGTGGTCGAGTTGGCTCAAAACTGGATCATTGCCGATGGCATCTGATTCCCGATTCCGTGCGGTTACTTTGCATAAAGAGTTACCCGTTTCATCTGTGAGAGATGCCAGATAATTGTTTAACAAGGAGAAACGCTCAATACTCCAGTCATCTTCCGTAGTCGGAATGGTTGTTTGTAACAGAATGCGAATTGGTTTTGTCATAAGAGCTA
>DATNQL010000730.1:0-11661 GCA_036704025.1 Stenomitos sp. | reverse complement strand
CCTTGGGTCGCAGATTAATCATCCTTTTTTGTTTACTTTGGTTCTTTGATGGAACCCATGAATAAAAGCGTTCCTGTTTGATTGTCCCGAATTGCACAGAAGAAGGGACGGTCAACAACCATTTGGAAGGGTTCTGTTGGCATTTGGGCAGAGGTTAACATCACACCCACAGAGGTTGCAGCAGCGGCTTCTGTACCTTCTTCATTCACTTCTACAAAGGTTTTGTGCTTGACTTGATCGATGGCAACTGAAGCTGAAGTCATATTAGAAAAATTAGCGCCAGCCTTAAAAGCTGACTCCATCCCCAATGCTTTTAGGGCGCTGTTGAGTTGAATATCGTAATCAAACTTGAAGCGAGGCAACTGAAGTGAACCGGAGCGCATTTGGAATTGGTTCATCCATTGTTGCCAGTTTTCGAGAGAGAGTTTTTGTTGAAAACTGTCAAGGTTAGTTTCTTTTTTCGGCAGAAAAACATACAAACTCAAACGTCCTTTACCGTAAGGCAAACTCACGGCCTGAAAAGAATCATTTTCGTAGTAGCGATACTTACCGGACTGAGACATCATAGGATGTTGCTTCTGGCTGCCATTCGACAGATAGAATGGGCGTTCAGCCGTTTGACTCTTATCAAACTGCTTGCTCCAGTTCCCTTTGAAATAAACAGCGTTAATTAAGAAGAGAACGTCTTCTGGTTTGATTTGATTAACAATCTGATCGATTTTGCCGCGAGTATTTTCTTTAACCCAACCGTTAATAGTCTTGGTGGCTTCAGGACTAGCAAAGTTGAGTTCAGTGACTTTGGCTTGATAAAATTTCTGATTTCTTTGTATAAATTCAGGTTTAAAGGGCGTTCCTTGCTTGGCCCAGAGGGAGTTAGCAATGGATAGCTGAACATCAGGGTCAGCTTTTTCTAAGGAGGATTTTAAGGTTTCATTCGCCTGATTGATGTCTTCTAGGCTTATGCCTTGGAGTTCCAGCGCTTTCGCCATTCCTTGTTGTGTTTCGCCACTCGCCCCGTTGTAAGTCATGGAAAGTGCGATCGCTATACTGGTAGGCGAGACAAAAACATTCTTGTTGCTGTCCTGTTTGAGAACTTCTTGGAACAGCTTGAAACCAAATTTTGTATTCGCATCAACAAGCTTTGAATCCACAGGCTGATTAGGCGATTGTGCCATTAAACGTGAATTCTCAGGTTTTTGGGAGTTAGGGCGGGAGTCAAGGGCGTCGATTTTCTGCGCCATCAACCCTCCCACTAGTCCTGAGAGAGCAATCCCTGCTGCCACAATAGCACCCACTCGATTGAGTTTTTGTCGATTCATCTCACTTCCTCACTTGCTGATGCATTTCCTCTTTTAAGATGACCTGTTTCAGTGAGAGGTGTTCCAGTGGTTACAGTTTTGGCAACTCATCTAGTTAGTTTAATCCTCTTTCTGTTATTTCTCTCTCAATCCGGAGGGGTAGAGATAGGTGAAGAATGATAACGAAGGCAGAAAGAGTTTTGACTCAGCTATGCCCATAGATCGTAAAAACTAGTCCAATCACAGCGGTGATCCATGCAATCAGATTAGCCCAGCGTTCACTCCATTCAATTAGCGGCTTAACGTTAGACATAAGCAAGCGATTTTCACTGGGATGGAGTTCAGGAACCTGTAGGAGCACGACATGTCGTGCCACAACTCGTTTATCTCACTTAAACGAGAATGGATAGAGGCGACATCAACTAATTTATATTTGGCACAATCTTGCTTTGAATTTGGTCAATTACTGCCATAATTCCGTTCTCACGGTTATCGAGAAGGGAAAATTTAACTTCTTGCAAGTAAGCCGCAAGATTGTCATGCAAAATTGGCTTTTCTACATGAGCTGTGTGATTAGTATCCCAGACATCCCAAAGAATGATACCTACACCAACCGTACAATCTAAAACCGCTGCGCCTAACTTACTAGCCAGAACTGCACCTGTCTTTGTAGCAACTTTTGCACCAGCCTTACTAGCCAGTTTAGTAACAACCTTACTACCAACTTTTAAGACAAGCGGAGCAACTAAAGGTTTTAGAGCTAAATAGCTACCACCACCAGCCAACACCTTCAAAGAAAGATTCGAGATTTCACCTTCAGTATCATTAATGGTGATGGCAATCTCATTGAGATAGCGTTCCCAGTCTGCTTGGGGTAGGTTGTAACGTAGTGGAATATTGTTGATGTTCCCCTTCAAGTCATCAAGGTAGTGCTTAACAGTTTGTTGGGTTATGCGTTCTAGTCTGAGTTGGGACGTTTGTGGTATGAGTACCCGTTTAGCAAATTCTTTCTGAAAGTCCTCAGTAATAACTTCAGCCACTTTTTCTGCTGGGGTTGGATTATTGGGATTTAGTAAACGACTCGCACCTGATGAGAGTTGAACAAAAAGGCTCTTGTATTCGATCTGCTTCTGATTGAAGTAGCCAAAATGCCAATCTAAAAAGCTACTATCAACTCGACCCATTAATTCATCAATCCAGACATCGAGTTCTTGAGAAGCATAATCCTCTGCACTGTTATAAGCATGATCGAGCGTCAGTTTCATGGCTTCATTAACTTTTCTCCAGTCAACTTGACGCTGTTCAACGACTTCTATAGGATGCTTAGTCTCTGTAGTAATACTTTTAGTTGAAAAAGCTTTGGCGATAAATAGTTGACCGACAAGGGGAATAATTACAACCAGAATCACGATCGCCCAGATAAAAGGGGCTACTGCTCTGATCAATTGAATCCAGGCTTGGATTCGAGCTGTTTTCTCGGCATAGGTAGCTTTGATCTTAATTTCCTGTGGCTGAGATATTTGCTCAACATCAGTGCTTGGTTTGTCAGCCGACTGTTGCGGCTGAGTGTTCTTAGGTAGCTGAGGCGATACCGTGATTCTGCCTATACAATCCTGCTCATTTTTCCTTATCGAGTCGGTGGGTATACCTTCCCGATTCTGATCGTCAGTACTAACATTCATCTTATTTGAGCTATTTTTAAAGGTCTTGTTAGAATTTTTCTCTAGAACGCCGCTGATTTCCTGAGTGAAATCACTCAAATTTTCGGGATGAGCTAACTGGAGAGTTCAGTAATAATCCCCTGGCAAGAAATAACGCACTCTCCATATAGGTATATCAAGTTTTGTGGACATACTAGCGCTGCTGGCGATCGCATCCCAGCAACACAAAGCCAACAGCGTAATTCTTCAGGAGGAGTGAAAGCGCGATCACATCTTACGTCCAGTCATTGCTGTTAGCTTTTCCCACATCCATCAATCAAAATTCTTAGTTAATATAACCTACTGAATAAACAGGGTGGGCATCCTGTCCGCCCTACAAAAAGATGATGTCTGTAAACCTGAAACTCTCCAAATTCAAGCCAGAGTGAGATATCCCACAATCACTGGCTTGCCGCTTAATTTTGTTTTTGTTCCATAAGCTTGCACATCAATTGAAATCCCATCTTTTCGCTGTCCTTTAAATTTACAGTAAAGGTATTTATTTTGAGAATTGAAACACTGATTGATATGAGCCATCACTAAATCATGACAGTTAGAGAGGATAAGTTCAAATATTGATTCAACTGTAATAAATTCAATAAATGAATATCCAAAAATTGCGGCTACGCCCGGATTCGTGTACATAAATCTTCCATCATTAAACATGATGTAAATGCCGAGTAAATCTCGTTGTTCTCCACAAGAGAGTTGCTCATGGGTGCCCTTTAACTCCAATTCTTTCTGCTGTACAGTCTGGCTGGGTTGCACCTCTGAAGGATGACGTTCAACATAAAGCAATGCATTTTCCATAATGAGAGCCATTTGCTCCGCACATAACTGCATTAACTGAGCGGTTTGTGAGCTAAAATGTCCCGGATCAGGATGCATCAGTGTGATCACCGCCATCAGCACTTTCCCCCGACAAATCGGTATACTAAGTGCTGAACGAACAGTGTAAGGCTGATTGGGAAGCGTCAACCAGCGATCATCCTTCATGGTGTCAGTCACAAGTCCGACTTTCCGATTGCGACTCACCCAGCCTGCAAGTCCTTTATCCAAAACGATACCAACAAGTCTTTGCTTGATATCTCGGATCACCGCACCGCGAGCTAAGATACTTTCAGTCACTCGCTCGTCAGCGTCGAGTAAAAATAGGCTACTTTCATCAGCGTTTGTTAGGCTGATCGCAATTTTTAAAATCTGTTGTAAAACGGTACGGATCATCAGCGTTCCAGTCGCCGTTTTCACCGTTGTAATTGAAGTTAGAAGTAATTCATGAAGAGTATCGAAGGCTATTTTTGTAGCTTGAAGTTCGGCAACTTTTTGCTGAAGTGAAGCCAATTCTTCAATTAACTCTTCTTTGGATCGATCGCAATCATTCACATTGATCTCGGTCATAAGAAGACGAATGAGCTCTTGGTTTTGGATGCTTCCTTCTTTCAACTTTAAGCGCTATGGCATATAGAGACCAAAAAATTCCACGTTAGGCCACAAACGCGTAGCGCATAGCGAGATGCAATCTGACGTACTGACAAAGCTCAATGCCCAAAGGGGCAGCACGAAGCGATTGCGGGTAGCGCACCGGCAAAGCCGATCGCTTTCTAGAGCACCCAAGTTAAAGTGATATCACCGACAGCTCTAACAATGACCTGGAATCGAGAGGAATCGATGAATCAACGACGTGAACTACCTGACTGGGAACAGTTGTATCAGGAAAAAAATGTAGAATCCATGCCTTGGTTCAACCCGGATCTCGACCCAGACCTGGATCAAGCTTTAACCCAACTCAACCTCCATAGTAGTACAGCCTTAGATTTGGGTACGGGGCCGGGTACTCAAGCGATGGCATTAGCCCAGCGAGGCTTTCAAGTCACAGCGACTGATCTTTCTGCCACAGCTATCCAGAAGGCACAACAGGTTGCCCAAGAAAAGAATTTAGAGATTGCTTGGAAACAGGATGATATCCTCAACAGTACTCTAAACCAAGAATTTGACTTTGTACTCGATCGCGGCTGTTTCCATGTGTTTCCCCCGGAGCAAAGAGCCAATTATATTCAGGTTGTCGTTAACTTGATTAAGCCTAAGGGTTATCTCTTCCTAAAATGCTTTAGCCACTTAGAAACACGTCCAGAGGGGCCTTATCGATTTACACCGGACGAAATCAAGGACATTTTCAGCGGTCAATTCAACATCCTATCGGTTCAAGACACTGTCTATCACGGTACGCTGTCACCACTTCCACGCGCCTTATTTTGCATCCTGCAAAAAGCTTTATGAATAAATATAAATAAACTAAAAAAAATGCCCACCCTCCAACACGTTGGATGGGCGGGCTTTGACTGGTTAGGGAATCTTTCGTCTCGACTAGCTTTCAAGCCATAAAGCCAAGAATCTTAAGCCAATTTTCCAGCCACTGATTCTGATTTTTCGAGACTCAATCTGTTAAACCGTCGCTAACTGCGGTTCAGGGCGCTTGCTATTGCGAACCCCCTCAATGGCTTCTGCATAATCTTTGGCCTTAAAGACGGCTGAACCCGCCACAATGGCATTGGCTCCCGCTTCCAAAACCTGCCATGTGTTGTTTCCCTTGAGTCCGCCATCAACTTCAATCCAAGGATCAAGTCCACGCTCATCACACATTTGACGCAGTTTGCGGATTTTGGGGAGTACCGCAGGAATAAAACTCTGACCACCAAAGCCAGGATTGACGCTCATAATCAGCACCAAATCACAGACTTCTAATACATACTCAATCAACTCTAACGGCGTTGAGGGGTTTAGCACTACACCGGCTTGCTTACCCAATTCTTTAATCTGACAGAGAGTACGGTGCAGATGGGGAGAAGCGTTGTGTTCACAGTGTACGGAAATAATATCAGCTCCGGCCTTGGCGAAGTCTTCCACATATTTTTCCGGTTCCACGATCATCAAGTGAACATCCAAAGGCTTTTGGGTAACCGGACGAATCGCTTCAACAATCAGAGGACCAATGGTGATGTTGGGGACAAACCGACCATCCATCACATCCACATGAATCCAGTCAGCACCAGCAGCATCCACAGCTCTAATTTCTTCTCCCAGTCGGCTAAAGTCCGCTGATAGGATAGAAGGGGCAACAACAATGGGTTTTGGGGATTGCGTTTGGGTCATGACTGGTGATACTCTCCTGTGTCCTCAGGTTTATTTATCGATCTTAACAAAATCTTTAGCCTTTCCCTAATTTAACCTGAACCTTTGCATTCGCGTCACAGAATCTAATCTGGCGTGGCGCTTTCTCTCAGTCAGCGACCACAACCACAACAGAACAGACGGGACACAAACAAGTTAAATTTTTTGAACCCACCCTTTAAAACATCAATCACTCAAACCCATTTACTTTAAGGAGCAGCATCCTTGGCTCACTGGCAGATTGTTCACAAATTAGGATGGATCATCGGGGGGTTAAGTGCCGCCTACATCGTTACCCCAGTACTCGCTTCATCAATATCCTCAATCGGAGAAGTGGGCATTGAAGCACGTAAACTACATAATCCTCCCTACAACTTAATGGGTCGTAAAATTGCCATCGGTCAGGTGGAAATTGGTAGACCGGGAGTGTTTGGCTTGGACAAAGCCGTTTCTTGGAATCCTCCAACCCCTCTGGAACGAGCCTTTTATCGCGACGGCCCAGCAGAATCTAATACCAATGTGGATGCTCATGCGGCAATGGTGGCAGGAGTCATGGTCAGTCGAGACAAAGGTTTACCAGGCGTCGCACCCGGAGCAAGGCTCTATTCTACAGCCGTGGGTTCACCGGCCAAGGGGGGACAGCCAGAAGAGTGCCTATCTGCTCAGTATATCGCCCTGCAAAATGGGGGAGATGTGCGGGCGATTAATTTTAGTTTTGGCGAACCATTGGAACGAGATACCAGACCCGATGCCACATTGGATGGGAATGCGCTTTTGACTCAATGTATTGATTGGTTATCCACCGTTCACAACACGCTGTTTGTGATTGCCGGAAACCAGGGGGATGGGGGTATTCCGATCCCAACAGATAATTACAATGGGGTGAATACGGCTTACTCCACTAAGCGACAGGGAGTGTTCTCAAAAGTGGACTTTCCCAATTTAAGTGCTGCGCCAGTTGGGATTGGCAGACGTTTGATTGAACGTGAGATTAATGTTGGCGCTCGCCGCTCCATTAGTATTGTGGCTCCCGGTAGCAAGATTGCGGCGTACAATTTGGAAGGGAAAAAGACTGAGGTGAGTGGGACGAGTTTTGCGGCTCCTCATATTACAGGAACAGTCGCGCTGCTGCAAGAATTTGGCGACCGTCAACTCCAATCTAAGCAGAGAAATTGGAGTACAGACTCCCGACGTCACGAAGTGATGAAAGCGGTATTGCTCAATTCGGCTGAGAAAATCAAGGATAGCGGCAATGGGTTGAACTTGGGAATGAGCCGTACCATTTTAAGCAAAGATAACCTTACTTGGTTAGACTCTGACGCCTTCAAAGACCCCAAAATTCCGTTAGATTACCAGATGGGAGCCGGACAACTGAATGCCTTCCGTGCTTACCAGCAATTTAGTCCAGGTCAATGGGAAGCAACGGCTGCCGTACCATCAATCGGTTGGGATTATGCAACAGTAGAGGCATCATCCTTTAAGGATTATGTGTTAGATAAACCCGTAAAGGAAAAAAGTTTTGTGTCTCTGACGCTGGCATGGAATCGTCTCGTGGAGTTGCAAGACAAGAATCAAAATAATGCGTTTGATGTGGGGGAGAGTTTTCGCGATCGCGGATTAAATCACCTTGAACTTTATCTCATGCCAGTGGATGAGAATGACACGAGCAAAAATGTATGTTCTTCCATCAGTGAAGTCGATAGTGTACAGCATATTTTCTGCCCAGTCCCAACGGCTGGTCGCTACAAAATTCGCGTTCACTATCGCAAACAGGTGAATGAGCCATCCCAACCTTATGCCCTAGCTTGGTGGACAGTCCCTCGGTAATGGGTGTGGTTATAAGGAGTTGGTTGAGGCTGACGCGGGGACGTAAGTCCCAAGGGTTTGAGACCCCGACTGAATCTTCGATTCAGTCGCTCGAATGCAGACTGTGACACTCACCCCGTCTGCATTCTTTCTCCGCGTCTCCCCCTCTCCACGTCCCCGCGTCCTTGAACCATCGTGTGGCATTTCAGGTTGTGGAATGTCATACCAACTCCATCTTGCTCGCCTCCTTGCCCTCCCTCTTTCTTAGGGAAGGTGCAGGCTCAACAGATTCAGAGGAATAATGATGCTATGGCGGCTGAATCAGGTGAGGAATGTAAAAACTTATGGAGGGGATACGTAACTTAAGCCTGTTGCTATTATTAACAATCTTGAGCGCGTGCAGCAGCAAATCCTCTTCGGATGAACTGGCAAAAGAGCTACAAACTGTGAAGTCTTGGACAGCAACCGCTCACCTGGTTGGCGACACTTGGATGCGGGGGGATATACCAACGCCTTACGCCAAACAAACACTCTCTAAAACGCGAAAAGAACTGCAAAACGAACTCAATAATTTGTCTGAAAACGCTCCTGCTCAGAATCGAACAACACTTGTCGTTCAGTTGCAGCATCTGCAAGAAACAGTGGAGCAAATGTCCAAGGCAGTGGAAGAAAAAGATGCTAGGGCAATGCAGCGGCAGATTCAGCAATTATCAGCGCAAGAACAGAGCATCAGTAACCTCGCAAAAACCGCTGGTGTACAATTATGAGCAAAATTCTGGAAATCGCGTTGGGTATTATTACCAGTATTGGCGGCTTTCTGGATGTGGGTGCGATCGCAACAGCCGCAGAAGCCGGTTCGGCTTTCAGCTTTCACCTAATCTGGGCGATCCTTCTGGGGACAATCTGCGTCATCTTTTTAGTAGAAATGTCCGGGCGGTTGGCTGCTGTGAGCAAACATACGCTAGCGGCGGCAGTGCGCGAACGCTTTGGATTCAACTTTTATATTATCCCCTTATTGGCAGAAATTGTTGTCGATTTTCTCGTTTTAGGCGCTGAAATTGGGGGCGTTTGTATTGCTCTACAGCTAGTTACAGGTATCAGCTTTCAATGGTGGGCTTTACCCGTCGCCTTTGCCATCTGGTTATTGATTTGGAAGGGCAATTTCAGTATTATTGAGAATGGAGTTTCCTTACTAGGACTTGTCACACTCGTCTTTGTCTTCGCCACGTTTAAGCTTCATCCATCATTGACACAAATCGGTACAGGTTTGTTACCGAGTTTGCCCAAGAATGACACTCCACATTACTTATTTATTGCTGTTAGCATTCTAGGCGCGTTAATCAGCCCCTATCTGTTTTATTTCTACTCATCCGGTGCCGTAGAAGACAAGTGGGATGAAGGGCATATTGGCGTTAATCGCGGCGTTGCGAGTTTAGGTATGGGATTCGGTAGCATTGTCTCCTTGGGCGTGCTTATTGTGGCGGCGCTGGTACTCAATCCCAAAGGCATCCAAGTGGATAGTTACGAACAAGCGGCACTCATGTTGACACAACCGTTTGGTTACTGGGGATTTGTGCTGTTTGCGGCGTCGCTAGGTATTGCCTGCTTTGGGGCAGCACTAGAAGTTACTTTAGACACGGCTTATATTGTCGCTCAAGCGTTTGGTTGGAATTGGGGCGAAAATATGAAGCCAAAAGATGCCGCACGGTTTAGTTTTGTCTACACCGTGTTTGTTTTCCTTGCCTCCCTCCTGATGGTGTTTGGCATTGATCCTTTACAACTCACTCTGTTCTCAATGGCGCTTACTGCATTAATTCTACCGCCTGTAATTGTGCCTTTTTTAGTATTGATGAATGATAAGAATTATGTGGGTAAATATCGTAATGGTTGGGTTAGTAACAGCGTAGTTATCTTTACGATCGCACTAGCGTTTGTCTTAGCGATCGTGGCAATCCCCTTGGAAATCATTGGAGGCTGACATGGATGTCATTCGCGATGTCCTCGATAATCAAATCGTTGACCGCAATCAGCGCAAAATGGGAAAAGTAGATGGGATTGTCATTGAGTGCAAAGATGGAGAACCGCCACGATTAGCCTATCTTGAAGTGGGTATCCCAACCCTTGCCCGACGCTTACACCCTCGATTACAGGGATGGGTAATCGCACTGCAAAGTAAATGGGGAGCAAAGCAAGATCAGCCGTTTCGGATTCCTTTTTCCAAGGTGCGTGATGTTGGGATTGATGTAGAAGTTGATCTGCAAGCGGAAGAAACCCCAGTATTAGGTTACGAACAATGGTTACGCGAGAACATTATTAAACGAATTCCAGGAGCAGGATAATGGCACCTCGTGAACTTCATTTAGAACTGCTGCTGGGTAAACCCGTGACAGATTCAGCAGGAAAATGTATCGGACACATCGAGGAAGTGCGAGCCAAGCAGCAGGGTGATGAATGGGTGATACATGAATATTTAGTGGGTTCTGCGGCGTTGCTGGAACGACTATCTGCCTGGACGATTGGGCTGAAAATCTTGCACTTATTCGGAGCGCGTAAACTCTATGGGGGGTACAGAGTCCCTTGGGAAAAAATGGATTTGGCTGACTTTGAACATCCACGGTTGCATTGTAGTTTAGAAGAATTGAAGACTTTATCTGAGGAACAGGAAAACTCATAAGGTTGGGTTTTGTGCCTCAACCCAACCGACAATTCTTCTGAACCGAACAGTTGATGCAAACATCAATTAGTAACAATGCCTGTTTTTTTTAAGCAGTGATCGAAACTGTTGAAAAACAGTGATCGGAACTGTTGCATTCACTACACAAAGATGGGCACGATCATGTAATGTTGTTTCCCTATCTCAGTTCTGTTCTTTCTGAAACTGAATATTTGAAGAACAGGCTTCTTGCCTAAGTGACGACGCATAGAGGGTAAGTACTCAAGCATAAATCCTAATAACTTCGAGAGTAACGGAAGGTCAAATTTATGGCACTCGATTTTGGTACTGCCGACAATGACACCCTCATTGGTGGGGAAGAGAATGACTACATCTATGGCTATGAGGGTGAGGACTCGCTCGTTGGTGGAGACGGCGATGACTTTCTTGATAGTGAGGTGGGTAATGACATCCTCTTCGGCGGCGCTGGCAATGACATCCTGGTTGGCGGGGACGGCGACGATACTCTGGTTGGCGGGGAAAGCATTGGCTCCTTAAATGGTGATAACGGCACTAACTTTCTCTTTGGCGGCAATGGCAATGACTATCTTTGGGGTGGAAATGGCAATGACATCCTGGTTGGCGGAGACAGTGATGATGTCCTGCTTGATGGAAATGGCGATGACTTCCTCTTTGGTGGCAACGGCAATGACAGGCTTAATAGCGGGCAAGGAAGTGATACCCTCGTTGGTGGAGACGGCGATGACTACCTCAATGATGAGAATGGCAATGACATCCTCTTTGGCGGCGACGGCAATGACACCCTAATTGGCGGGAGAGACAATGATACCCTGGTTGGCGGTTTGGGGAGCGATCGCTTCTTCTACACAACACCTGGAACAATCTTTTTCAGAGAAAATTTTGGTACAGATGTTATCGCTGACTTCGTTACAGCTAGCGACACAATTATCCTCGACAAGAATACTTTCACCAGCATCAGCAGCGAGCAAGGGACTGGTTTCAGTGTGAGTGAAGA
>DATNQL010000729.1:0-2653 GCA_036704025.1 Stenomitos sp. | reverse complement strand
CCTGAAGATGCGATCACTAATTAACTAATAATGAATGTAATTTTTCCACCTACCAGTGCATAAACCTTGTAGGGCTTAATTGCAGTACCTGCTCCTGAGTCAATAGCTAGATGTCCATTGTGGTAATCTAATCTTGGTTCCAGGTACCGTTAGAGTGATGATAAAGACGCTGTAAGTACTCTTGTCGTGTTAATGGCTCATCAGAGCCATAATTAACTGGAGGTATAGGCGCACCTTCGGGAATATTGTTTAAGTCTCCACCTGCAATATCTTTGATGGCATTCCCATTTAACCCCATAGCATTAAATGTTTCAGGGTTAGGAATCAAACGTCGCTTGCCATTTTCCATGATGTAAACACCAGCAGTTCCGCTAGCTCTGAGTAGAGTTCCATTTTTCCGTCACTTCACGAAAGCAAAGTTTTGTAAAGAATCCGGGAGTTGTGCATAAGATTTGCCCTCCTTATGAGACAGAGAGATAGAAACAGAGCAATCTATTTGAAATGACCTTTGGGTCTAACAATGAATCAACCAGGCAAACAAGAACTTGATGAGCAGCTTAAACAGCTAGCCATAACCGCGCAAAAGCATCCTCCAAAAACAGAAGGACGGCGAGTAGCACTCACCAAGCTAATCAATAGCATCCTGAGTTCCGGAAAACTTTTTCGTCCGGCTCCTAGTCGGCTTCCCTCTAAATTCTCTAGTGTTTATGAAGAAATTTATGATGAAGCCAAACAAGAACTAATGCTTCATGTTTGTCAAAAAATTCATGAATATGACCCGGAACGGGGTTCGGTACTCAGATGGGTAAATTATTTGATGGATTTACGTTTTTTTAATAAAGCTATTGGGAATTTTCGAGATAGACGAGAAAATCGGGTTTCTCAGACAATCCCAACCCTAGATGACTTGGATAACTTTGAACTGGAAAATCTCTCTCTCCCCGAACCCACTCCTTTGTTATCAGAAATCGTTCGTGGCTATATTGAAGAAGACCCAGAAGGGATTTTAAGGACTGTTTGTAGCGAATCTCATCCTCAAGCCACGTTTCAATTTTTGCTCCTCAAAAGACTATCTGGCGAATCCTGGAAAATAATCGCCAAAGACTTAGGTGTTGCTGTCCCCACTCTCAGTAGTTTTTATCAGCGCACCTTCAAAAAATTGGCGCAAAAAATTCAAGATGATTTATTGCAATAATGGCAACTTAACCAAAGGCAAACAAATGATGAACCACCTATCTCAACCGCTCAATTTTACTGTTCCTCTGGGGGAAGAGGCTCATCAACTCGCTCAACAGTTTCGTCGGCACCAGCGCTCTCCTCAGAAAGCTAAACAAGTTTATCTCAATACCTTAGCTGTCTATGCGGTTAAATTTTATCTACAGTGTATGGAAATTGAGACGAACTGGGAAGCTAGTGATAGTTATAATCCAGTCAGACAAACCCTGATGAATGTGGCGGACTTAGAAATTCCCAATGTGGGAACATTAGAGTGTCGCCCCGTGTTACCCTCCTCTCCAACTGTAGAGATTCCTTCAGAAGTTTGGGAGGACAGAATGGGTTATGTTGCCGTGCAGCTTGACCAATCCTTGAGAGAAGCGACAATCCTGGGATTTGTTGATCAGGTAGCGGCGGAAGAAATCCCCTTGAGTCAGCTACATTCCCTAGAAGGATTACTCAAAAAACTGAGCCAGTCCCAGTCAGTACAACCTGTTAATTCTCCCGTGAAAGAACGGGTGAATCTCGGTCAATGGTTGCACAATATAGTTGATACGGGATGGGAGACAATAGAAGCTCTTTTCGCCCCACCTCAAGCGCAACTCGCGACGAATTTCAGAAATCCCCTCCGTATCAAAGCCACAACATCAGAAACTTCTCCACAGGGAGTCAAACGTGGAAAACTGATTGACTGGGAACAAGAGAGTAACCCAGTAGCCTTATTCGTCGGTTTAACACCCACTGATTCGCCAGAATTGGACATTTCTGTAGAAGTTTGCCCTACAGGGAGTCAAGACTTTCTACCGCACGAACTAACGCTTCTTGTTCTTGATGAGAAAGGAGAAGCTGTAATGCAGGCTCAATCCAGAGGCACCAAAAGGATTCAATTAGAGTTCAGTGGGGTACCGGGAGAACAGTTTGGCATTAAGGTGGCTTTGGGTGATATGAGTGTTACGGAAGCCTTTGTCATTTAAAACAGGGAGCTTGCCATGTCCAAATTAGTTGTGCTGAGGCTGGATGGGAATTCTGAAACTTCGGGGTTTCAGGTCACTTTGGCAATTGGAGAAGACGGCACACTGCCAACTGTGGAATTGCCGGGTCAGTTACCACCCAATCCAGAACTAGCTAGCCACGTACAACATCATTGGCAGGACTATCGACTTCTGGGAACACCTTCTCGCATCAAGCCGAAAAAAATTACGTATGAGGGTTCGGTTAACAATCCGATTCAGGACTGTAAAGACTCAGCCATCGAGTTGCGATCTCGCCTAAGATTGTGGCTGGATTCTGAATCGTTTCGTCCCCTTGATCGGCAGTTGCGAACACAACTGAGTCCAAATGAAGAAATTCGGTTTTTGATTCGCACGGAAGAGCCATCGTTACAAAAGCTCCCCTGGCAAGAATGGGATTTTTTTGAGCATTACCCTTTGGCTGAAGT
>DATNQL010000728.1:0-5281 GCA_036704025.1 Stenomitos sp. | reverse complement strand
GATCAGCGGGTATTCTCCGGTCATGCTGCCAACACTGACATCATTGTTGCCTCGGCACAAGCCTATGTGAATGCCCTGAATCGGCTGTATGGTTCTTTGCAAGGCGACCAAACCAGACGGATTGGGCGTGGGGAAAGCAGTATGAATGAATCAGGGGTTATAGAAGAATCCGTTGTTGTTCAGGGTTCGAGGGAATCAGCCTGAGACTATGCCAAATCGCCGATTTCGCCTAGAAGTTCGCCCACAACTTCTAGTAGATGCGGGCCTGCTAGCAACGCTAGCGCTAACGATCACAATCATCACCACTGCCTACATCTCCAGTGAGCATAACTTTCACTGGTGGATTGACTGGTATGCGCGTACTCTGGATATTGTTACAACCTGGCGCGAATCTCCGGGTGAGGCGCTCGAACTGATTCAGCGGTCGTTAGTCGCCGAACGGAATCGACTCTTCACCCTGCCGTTGATTCCATTTATTTTGGTCTTTGGCAGTTCCCGCCTGGTTTATGAAATAGCTCTAGCACTGGTTTATCTGCTACCTTTTGCCCTAGTGATGGGAGCGATCGCCACACAGCTCATCCGGGTACATACGCGCCCGGTGTTTTGGGCTACCGCGTTTTTAACCTTACTCATCCCTGTGAGTTGGATACCTACATTTATGGGCATTCCAGACACAGGGGGAGCGGTGTTCTTGGGTCTGGCGACGTTTGTTTACTTGCAGGATATCAGACTCAAGACATGGTGGCGAATGCCTCTGATCGGATGTTTGATGGGAGCGGCAATTTTGTTGCGCCGTCCTTTTGTCTATGCTGGCGTGACGTTCCTCGCCGCCGTCAGCTTACAGGCGTTCCTCTTGTTCCTGGCTGAGGTAGGAAAACCGCCACTTCAAGAGATGACTGAGAAACAGGCGCTCTCCCTGAGGGAAAACCTCAACCCAATCCGTCAACCCTGGAGGTGGCTGCGATCGCGGGTAGGGAGGGGAGAGTCTCTGAACTATCGCTTTGCCTCCGTTTCCACCTACTTAGCAGCCTTCACACCTTGGGTGTGGTGGAGAGAACCGACGACAACCCCTGGGCAAAATCCCCAGGCTATGGCGTGGCGGAATTGGCTTTTCGCTTGTGTGCGGATTGCTCTGATTGCCGCTACCGCATTGGCTACCTTATGGATTGTCGCCCCTCACTTTACCTATGCAGCATTAACGACGAATTACAAAAATCTCTACACCTCTTGGAGCTTGCCCTTCAGTGACATTTTCAACTTATACGCCTCGTTTTATGGCTGGGGAACGTGGCTGTTGGTGCTACTGGGGTTTTCGGCAAGTTTTGTGACTCGGAGCTTACCTTTATCGGCTTTGAGCTTGATGGGGTTGTCCGGTGTCTTGTCCCTGATCGTCTGGCTGGTTGTTCTACGGTACGGCAACGTCTTTTATTCGTTACAAGTTACACCGTTCATGGTCATCGGGTTGGTTGCCTTGATCTGGACGACTTGGATTAGGCTCAAGGGGAAAAGGCGATCGCTCTTGTTAGGGATGATTGGTGGCTATTTAGTGATTAACTTCATGGTTGGACTAGCCCCCATTGGGACGATCAGCCGTGTTTTTCATCCCTTGTTTGCCCTCAACATGCCTCCCCTGGTGCGTACAGACTACGATGAAGTGATTCGATTGGTCAACGACCTACGTCAATTGACTCCTGAGGGAGAGCCGATTTTAGTGGTGGGTTTTCAACGCCTTCAGTTGACGGGAAATATGCTGCGATCGGCTGAGTACCTCCTTTACCGGGAAGAGGATCGGGTTTTAAACACGTTGCCAGCGCCCGAAGTGGACTCTCGCGATTCTTATCCCTTGGAGGAAATGCTGGAGGCGCAGTATGTGGTGGTTCCCAGCCAGTTGCCAGCTTATTCGAGTAACCCCACGCAAAATCCTGTGGTTGGGGAATGGCTACCCAATCAAGAAAATGATGTGGTCAATGTGGTGTTTGATGCTTTTACTCAAAATTGGGAGTTCGCCCAAGACTTCCAACGCATCCGAACCGAGTATCAATTTGAGAACGGGGTGGTTGTGAGCATTTATCAGCGACGTCGTCCCACGTCTCTGGCGACAGCCGTGCGAACCCTCCGCACCATGCAGGAGAAAATCGGTGAACGGCCTGGTTCCCAAGGAAATTGGATTATTCTGAGTCAGTGGTTACACAACACGACTGTGAGGCAAAACTCCAGCCAGAATTATCAGGTCGTTGCTTTTCGTCGCGATCGCCCTTGGGGTGAGGAAGAGAGAGCTTACCGCTTGTTTGAGTCCACCCCGTTAGTGAAAGAACTGGGTTTACAATCCTCTGCTGGGGGGACATCTCAGAGCCTATCGCCTTCGGCACTCTCTGTCGAGCGATCGCCAAACGGACGCGATCGCACTGTTCGAGGAACCTTTGCCTCCAACGTCACAGCGCCTCAGGAATTAGGAGGAGCGAGGTTAGACTTGTCAGATTCATCACCCTTCACCTTGCCCAAGCTGCGCCTTGTGAAAGCGCTAAGGAACCCAGGATTAGAACAGTCCCATACGACCATACCCAATCCAGAAGCCAGCGAAGACCGTACTCAGCAGCTAGGCACCTCCTTACTCTATCTCGGCCCAGTGGCAGACCAAACCCAAGTTTCGGGTAGCATCAATTACCTGGATCAAGCCTGTGTTGGCTCCTCTCTACGAGTGGCAATGCTGGATACAGAGGGTAACATCGTGAGTTCAAAAGAAAGTGCCTATCGTCATACTCCCAAAAAAATCACCCCATTTGACCTATCTGTTCAGAGTCAAGGTTCAGCCTATCTCTTATTGAATATCCTGAACTACGATGAAAATGATTTAGTGAATTCCTGTACGCTCCAAATCAATCCCTTGACCGTATTCAATGCCAAATCATGAATGAGGATGCATTTTTGACCTGAAATTTCTAACTGATCCTTGTAAAATCATTTAGCAAAAGTGTGCTGAAAACGAAATGTTAGACGAAACCTTGGAAAAAGAGCGACGCTTCCATGATAATTGGGCTGCCGCTATTGACGTAGATGGAATTCGGGTATCCGACTATTTTGAAGCTTGTACAGCTCCAGAAAATCGCTTTATTCTACGCCAGATGGGAGACATCCGAGGTAAGCGGTTATTAGATTTGGGATGTGGCGCGGGTGAAAATAGCGTTTATTTCGCCAAACAAGGAGCGCATTGTGTCGCGACAGATTATTCACCAGGAATGGTAGAAGTGGCGCTCAAATTAGCCGCCTCAAATGGAGTCAAGATTGAAGGACGCACCGCCAATGCCATGGCGCTTGATTTTCCAAATAACACTTTTGATTTAATCTATGCCTCCAATTTATTGCATCATATCCCAGACCCCAAAATTGCTTTAAAAGAAATGCATCGAGTCCTCAAACCTGGAGGTAAAGCTTGTTTTTGGGACCCATTAAAGCATAATCCAGTGATTAATGTCTATCGCCGCATGGCAACTGAAGTCCGTACTGAAGATGAAATGCCGCTGGATATTAATATCGTTAATTACATACAATCCCTATTTTCAGAAACCGCTTACGATACCTTTTGGATCGCCACGCTTTGGATTTTCTTGCGCTTCTATTTGATCGAAAAAGTTGACCCTAATCAGGAACGTTACTGGAAAAAAATTATTCTGGAACAAGAACGGTTAGCACCAACTTATCTGCGATTGGAAAAGTTTGATAAATTCTTGAAAAAACTACCCCTAATGAAGCGTTTGGCTTGGAATATTGCAGTGGTAGCCACTAAATAAGCTGATGTGTCAACAAGAAGTCGCATAGTGCAGATTGCCAAAAAGACGCGGTACGCGGAGAGAGGGAGCAGCGGTGATGTAATTTAAATGACAGTTAGCTTAATTCAAGATATTGGGGTTCGAGTTTCTTCCCTGTATGGGCACGATAATATCGTGCCCCAATTTTATCGTTTATTCATCTAACCATTTGTATTTTTCATGTCGTCTTATTCTCTGTGAACTCTGTGCCTCTGGGGTTGGTTCTCAAAAAAGGATTGAATAATATCAGTTGCTGCCGTAGGCCGAGGTTCACGATTCAGATATTTTTATTTAAGGTAGAAAAAAAAGGTTCCTTTACTAGAAACAAATTCTTAATATTCTACAGCCAACCTAAGGCATATGAGGTTAGAATCGTGTTCGTTTATCTCACAATTGGCGTTATATGTCTAGAGGCTCCAGAGAACAAGAAGTACTCAGTAATAAGTTTGGAACAATTACAGACAAACGACTGATATTTCTGAGTAAGAAAGATTTATTTAAGAATGGTGATCGCGAAGAAATGCTCCTTAAGCAGGTTGTTTCCGTGCGTTTTTATCAGCAGAAATCGTTTGTTGCTATTCTTACAGGTAGCATTGGTATATTGGTTTCCCTCGCCGGGGTTTCTCTCTTACGGGGTAATATCGTTGCACTCCTGATTGGCGCTATCCTGATTAGCTTGTGTGTTTGGATTGCTTACGTGGGTATTGCAGGCTTTCCTACAGTGGCTGTTACTTCCTCCGAAGGTAAAATCACTCGTGCTAAGGGTTGGCCTAAGGATAAAAGTGAAGCTAAAGCGTTTGCGCTTGTTTTACGGGAAAAAATTGGTGCTTAGAGTCGGTTTTATGTACTCATTGCTGTATCAGCGATAGCCGTCTTATTTGATTTGTGAACTGAACTTGTTTTAACGAACCACACAGACGCAGAGAACACGCAAAAAAGAGGAAAAAGAGAGAGGTAAAAAGTTTAGGTCTCAAATAAATTTCTATAGTGTAGTTATGTGGCAAAACTCTCTAATCCCCATCTTTTGCGAAGAATTGCTCCAGGGTAAAGACGCGTAATATCATATCCGTCTAATTACCCATAATAAAAACTCTCCGCGTCCCCGTGTCCCCGCGTCAATCCTAACGATGGGTGTTTAACCGGACATGATATAACTGGCTGTTAGGCAATTGGTCGTGTGACTGTTTTTTTTGAAAGGTTAAGACTTTTGATCATTCGCTCCAACCTACGGATGTGCTTTATGGAATTGTAATTGAGCTATCTTAAACTTTGCTGTTTAAGATCAGAGTATTTACTGAGATGCTAGAGATTGGTTGCTAAATCTAGGTGGATTCTCGGATTTAGAATGAATTGAAAAGGTTTATGGTTAATTTTGGAATTTTCATCCAGTAATCCGAAGCAGATTCAAGCATCTATTAACCATCATGAACACTTCTGTAACCACATCCTGGAAGGATGTCCGCACCGCCTTCAAA
>DATNQL010000727.1:0-13658 GCA_036704025.1 Stenomitos sp. | reverse complement strand
GGAATCACCGTCAGTACCATCCACTCCGGCAGAGAACCTGTGGCGATGAAGTTATCGATCACGCGTAAGCGCTTAATCAGCTTGGCGCGTTTTTGGCCTTTCGCGTTAGTAATTTCTTCGCGGAGCTTTTCACCCTCCGCGTCTAAATCAACGTCCTGCAAGAGCCGTTGAAGTGCCTCAGCACCAATTCCCACCTCCACACCAGTCAGTTGAGAATCTTCGCTATAAAGCTGCTCTTCAATTTCCAGCCATTGATCTTCGGTCAGTAGCTGCTTGTAGCTGAGATTCTCGGCATTGCCGGGACTCAAGACCACATAGGCGTTGAAGTAGACGATCTGTTCCACATCCCGCAGGGGCATATCGAGCAGAATGCTGAGATAGCTGGGAATCCCCTTGAGATACCAGACGTGAGCAACCGGTGCGGCGAGTTTGATATATCCCATGCGGTGGCGGCGCACCCGTGACTCGGTGACTTCTACACCACAGCGTTCACAGACAATGCCCCGGTGGCGTACCCGTTTGTACTTACCGCAATGGCATTCCCAGTCCTTGGCGGGGCCAAAAATTCGCTCGCAGAACAGCCCATCCATTTCAGGTTTGAGCGTGCGATAGTTAATGGTTTCTGGTTTAGTGACTTCACCGACGACTTGACCGTTCGGGAGGGTTCTTTCTCCCCATTGCCGAATCCGCTCCGGAGAAGCGATCGCAATTTTGACGTAGTCAAACCGCTGTTCTAGCTGATGTCTCATTCGATTAAGGGTTGAAGGTTCAAGGTTTAAGGTGGGAAGAGGGGAGAGTGAAGGTGGAAAGAAGGGATTAAAGGTTGAAGAGGATGAACGTTCCACTTCAACCTACCCCTGCGGGGAACGCTACGCGAGCAACCGACTAACTTTCACCTGTTTTAGACTTCGTCTTCTTCAAGTTCCTCGCGGTTGAGAGATTCATAAGTCGGTCGGCTGGGTGTGCGACGGCGATCCGCATCGGCCATCAAATCCACTTCCACATCGCGGCTGGTACCATCTTCTGCGGTTTCCACTTTGTGAACCGCCATATCCAAGCCCAGTGATTGGAGTTCTCGCATTAAAACCTTAAAGGATTCAGGCGTACCCGGTCGCGGAATAGCTTTACCCTTGACAATTGCATTGAGCGCCTCATTCCGTCCCTGCATATCATCGGACTTCACCGTCAGCAACTCTTGTAAGGTATAAGCGGCACCGAAGGCTTCGAGCGCCCACACTTCCATTTCTCCAAAACGCTGACCACCCTGCTGTGCTTTCCCGCCCAACGGCTGCTGTGTTACCAGAGAGTAAGGGCCTGTCGAACGCGCGTGAATCTTATCATCCACCAAGTGAACCAGCTTCAACATATAAGCCTTACCCACCGTGATCGGTCGGTCAAACGCTTCACCGGTACGACCATCATAGACCTTGATTTTTCCGGGGTGTTCCGGGTTAAACACCCAGTCCTGATCTTCCTGATCACTGGCTTGCTTCAGCTTGCCGTGAACCGTCGTTCGGGACGCTTCTTCCCCATACATTTCATCAAACGGCGTCAGCTTAAACCGGAGGCCCAAGTTTTCACCCGCCCATCCCAGTAAACATTCAAACACCTGACCAACGTTCATCCGGGATGGCACACCCAGAGGGTTGAGGACAATATCAATCGGCGTCCCATCGGGTAAGTAGGGCATATCTTCCATCGGCAAAATTCGGGAAATAATCCCCTTGTTGCCGTGACGTCCCGCCATCTTGTCACCCACCTGGATTTTCCGCTTTTGCGCCACATAAACCCGGACGACCATGTTCGCCCCAGGAGGGAGTTCATCCCCCTGCTCACGGGTAAACACTCGGACATCGACTACGCGGCCTTTCTCACCGTTCGGTACCCGTAGGGAGTTGTCGCGCACATCTCTGGCTTTTTCCCCAAAAATGGCTCGCAGCAGTTTCTCTTCCGGCGGCTGGTCAGATTCCCCCTTGGGCGTTACCTTGCCTACCAGAATGTCCCCGGCTTCTACCCAGGCACCAATCCGGATAATCCCGGTTTCATCGAGCTGACGCAGGGCATCTTCCCCAACGTTGGGAATTTCGCGGGTGATTTCCTCGGGGCCAAGCTTGGTCTGCCGCGCTTCAATCTCATACTTTTCGATGTGAATACTGGTATAGACATCATCCATCACCAGCCGTTCACTAATGAGAATGGCGTCTTCATAGTTGTAGCCTTCCCAGGGCATATAAGCCACCAGGATGTTCTGTCCTAGTGCCAGCTCACCGCCCTCGGTTGCCGAACCATCAGCAATCACTTGACCGGCAACCACGTCATCGCCTTCAAACACCAAAGGACGCTGATTCAAACAAGTATCTTGGTTTGAACGTTGATACTTTTGCAGCTCATAATAAGTCTCCCGACCCGCCTGGTCTTTCACCCGAATGTGACGAGCATCCACCTCGGTCACTTCCCCATCGGTACGGGACACAATCACCATGCCAGAGTCCCGTGCCGCTTGTGCTTCCAAGCCCGTTCCGACTAAGGGACGCTCCGGTCGTAATAGGGGTACGGCTTGCCGCTGCATGTTCGATCCCATCAGTGCCCGGTTGGCATCATCGTGTTCCAAGAATGGGATTAGGGAGGTAGCAACCGAGATAATCTGAACGGGCGAAACGGCCACATAGTCCACCTGATCTGGCGTGGTAGTGGTAAAGTCTTGCCGATAGCGCACGGGTACCGACTCACCCAAGATCTTCCCTTCTTCATCCATGGGAATATCTCCGGGTGCGACTCGCAAGTCATCCTCTTCATCCGCCGTCATGTACAGGGGGGCACGGTCTTTGAGGACTCGACCATTTTCTACGGGGTAAAACGGCGTCTCGATAAATCCGTAAGCATTGACTCGCGCATGGGTGGCTAACGAACCAATCAGACCCGCATTAGGACCTTCCGGTGTTTCAATCGGGCAAATCCGCCCGTAGTGCGAAGGATGGATATCTCGTACTGCAAAGCCAGCTCGTTCCCGCGTTAAGCCGCCTGGGCCTAGGGCCGATAGTCTGCGTTTATGGGTTAGCTCGGCCAACGGGTTGGTCTGATCCATAAACTGGGATAGCTGCGATGAGCCAAAGAATTCTTTAATCGCTGCCACCAGTGGTTTCGGGTTGACTAAGCTAGCCGGAGTGAGGGTATCGGCATCGCTGACGGTCATCCGTTCCCGAATGATTCGCTCTAAGCGGTTTAGACCAACTCGTACCTGATTTTGCAGCAGTTCACCCACTGATCGCACACGGCGATTCCCCAAGTGGTCAATATCGTCCGTGCTACCTACATCAAATTCCAGATTAATCAGGTAATCAATCGCGGCCACAATATCCTGCGAGGTGAGGACTCGCATCGTATCTGGAACGTTCAGGCGCAACTTCTTGTTGATTTTGTAACGACCCACCCGACCTAAGTCATAGCGTTTCGGGTCAAAAAAGCGCGAGTCCAATAACTGCTGCCCCCCGCTGACGGTTGGGGGTTCCCCTGGACGCAGCTTGCGGTAGAGTTCCATCAGGGCTTCTTCTTCCGTCGGATTCCCCTCTTTATCCAGGGTTTTCTGATAGTAGTCTGGATGGCGCATGGCATCCATAATTTCACTATCCGACAGTCCCAACGCCTTCAACAGTACCTGGGCTGACAACTTGCGGGTCTTGTCAATCCGTACCCACACCAGGTCATTTTTGTCGGTTTCAAATTTCAGCCATGCCCCCCGGTTCGGAATCAGGGAAGCACTATAAGTCCGGCGTCCGTTTTTGTCCGTTTCGGATTTGTAGTATACGCCAGGGCTACGAACGATTTGGTTCACAATCACTCGTTCCGCCCCGTTGATGATGAAGGTACCCCGGTCGGTCATCAGGGGAAGGTCGCCGATGAACACCTCTTGTTCCTTAATCTCACCAGTCTCTTTGTTGATCAGGCGGGTGGGAACATACATTTGCACGGCATAGGTGCTGTCTCGCCGCTTCGCTTCGTCCACATCGTATTTGGGTCGCTTGAGCTTATAGTCTTTACCCAAGAAGTGGAGTTCCAGCTTACCCGTGTAATCGGTAATGGGTGAGAAGCTATTCAGTTCTTCGATTAACCCTTCTTCCAGGAACCAGCGAAAACTGGAACGCTGAATCTCCACTAAGTCGGGCAACATATAGTTGGCTAGAGTGTATGTTTGAGTGGAGGGGGTGTAAATTTGATTATTCATGCGTCTCCTACATTAGGGGTGAGTCAGCGTCGGAATAGGAGTCCGAGCCAAAGAACGCCGCTGCAACAGCACCGATTGTATCCCTGATTGATAGGTGATACAGATCCACAGAGAGATTTCTGCAAGATAACGGGCGATAATCGCTAATTATCTAGCAACTCTTACTCTTCAGTTGTTGGCTTGTGGCAGCAACAAAATGATCTTGGAAAATGGCTAGTGTCTCTAACGATGAGCGTTGCTCGGTTTAAAATTTAGGGCTTTTCCTAGAGATCCGATAAACCGTGTCTCTACGATGTGGCTTTTGACCTTCGGGGGGATTTGCTGTGGATGAGTGGCAGCAATTGAGTAGGAGGAGGGAAAATTTTATTCATAGTAACTCTTCTTAATAATAGTATGGCGCAGAGAAACTTAATCTGACTAAAGGCTGAAGGCTACAGGCTGAAGGTTCAAAACTTCTTACTGGCGAGGGATAGAATGGAGTTTGAAACTCTCATCAACCTAGGCGCGAGCCTAATCTAATCGGGAATGAGGCCATCAACCCTATCTGTTATGGGTTTCGTGGCTTTTCCGGCACGGGTTCGGTCGCTATCGCTTGCTAATATCTTTATCCCCTTCTACTTTCCATGAATTGGTGCTGTAGGATTCGGAACTCAAAACCTCTCCCATAGGAAGGGTCAGACCAAAAAGCTCGATCGCATTTTGGGTTGTCTGGGTGGCTAGGGTTTCTAAAGGGACATCTCGCAGACGAGCCACACACTCGGCTACATAGCGAACATAGGCCGGTTCATTACGTTTACCCCTTTTAGGAACGGGTGCGAGGAAGGGACAATCGGTTTCAACCAGAAGGCGATCCGAGGGTACCATCCTGGCTGACTCTTGAATCGACTGGGCATTTTTAAAGGTCACTATGCCACTAAAACTAATATAAAAACCTAGATCCAAAAACCACTGAGTCTCTTCGACTGTGCCTCCCCAACAGTGCATCACCCCTTTGACGGAACCCTGACGTTCCCAAAACTCCTGTAAGAGCGTTCTCATTGGGAGGGCGGCGTCGCGACAGTGAATAATCACGGGTAAATCTAACTGCTTAGCGATCGCCAGTTGAGCTTCAAATACCGCTTTCTGCTTTTGGGGGTTCTCCGCTTTAAAAAAATCTAGCCCCGTTTCCCCAATTGCCACTACCTTGGGATCACAACGAGCTAAGGAGAGAATTAAGTCTTTTGTCTGGGACGTCCATTTCTCGGCATCCAACGGATGCAACCCTACGGCGTAGAAGAGTTCAGGCAACTGGTCAGCCAAGGCTTGAATGGTCGCCACCTCTGTTGGTTCCACACAAGAATGTACGAGAGAAACCACACCAGCTTGACGCCAGCGGTCTCGTATGGCTTCCAAATCGGGTTGGAAGACCTCAAAGTTGATGTGGACGTGTGTGTCTACCAACGGCATCTGCACAGTCTGCTATCTATTCTAGAGCTATTTTCAACAATTAGCAGGAACTCTTCGATCAGCCTGAAAACCCTAGGGAAGGGACGGATTTTTCCCTCACCCTAGTTCGGTTTTGACCAAGAGTCAGGTTGTACTCTGTGAGCTTTTGGCTCGCTCCAAGAGTCAACTCAGCCAGAAAGCTAATGATGCTGTTATGCCGAAGCTTCGGCTCCCTCAGCCGAGGCATTGGCTCCCGGACTGACCTTTTTGAGCCGAGCCACCAGCCGAGATTTTTTGCGAGCGCCATTGTTCGGATGCAACACCCGCCGCTTTACAGCCTTGTCAATTTTGCTGAAAGCAGCAGACATACAACTCTTGACTTCCTGCAACGCCTCTGGATTGGGTTGGCGGGCGTAATCTTCTACGGCAGTGAAGTATTTCTTGATCAGCGTCTTCACCGCTGACTTGTAGGTCTTGTTCCGAACTCGGTTGCGTTCGGCAATTTCTATACGCTTGAGCGCGGACTTGTTATTAGCCACAGTAGCCTTGAGGAAACCTTACTTTTGATAACAAACAAAATACCTGAATGACCACTATAACATCTATTCAGAAAGTATCGCGACCCTTGAAAAATCCAGTTAAGCTATAGGAGTAAGTCCGGGGACGATGCCCCCTTCTTGTCAAAGAGAAGGCTGATGGACCTGGTCTCGGACGGGTAATACCTAAGGATGGGCACTCCGACTCCATGCTGCGAATCATTACTCAGCAGGCTGAGGCACAAACTGAACTGCGACGTATCTGCGATCGCACTTCCCAAGACCACGTTATTCACAAAGAAGCAACAGTGCGGGAGGTCTTACAGGCGATTAAACGCCAGGGAGACAAAGCACTCTTGCACTATACCGAGGAATTCGATCACCAAACCTTAAGTATCGATCAGCTACGTGTCAGTGGGTCAGAATTGGATGCAGCTTACCAGCAAGTATCCAAGGAATTACTCAATGCCATTCAGTTGGCAGCGCAGCAAATAGAGGCCTTTCATCGACAGCGCGTCCCAAAATCCTGGGTCCAATTTGGCGACGATGAGGTGGTCTTAGGCAAGCGCTATACACCAGTGGATCGAGCAGGACTTTATGTTCCTGGGGGTAGGGCGTCCTACCCCAGTACCGTGTTAATGAACGCCATCCCCGCCAAGGTGGCTAAGGTACCTCAGGTCGTGATGGTGACGCCTCCTGGCTCAGACAAAACAATTAATCCAGCTGTCCTCGTGGCAGCTCAGGAAGCCGGGGTTCAAGAGATTTACCGGGTTGGTGGCGCTCAGGCGATCGCGGCTTTAGCTTATGGCACGGAAACGATTCCCAAAGTCGATGTCATTACGGGTCCAGGTAACATCTATGTCACCCTGGCGAAAAAACTGGTCTATGGAACGGTAGGCATTGACTCCTTGGCTGGCCCATCGGAGGTGTTAATCATAGCGGATGAAGCCGCCAATCCCGTCTACATTGCCGCTGATCTTCTGGCTCAGGCCGAACATGACCCGATGGCTGCCTCTATTCTCATCACAACCGAAGCCCAACTGGCGAAAGACGTGCAAAAAGAGGTAGAACGGCAACTCAAAGACCATCCGCGACGCCTACTGACCGAAAAAGCGATCGCTCACTTCGGTTTAATTGTCCTAGTGGATTCCCTGGATGAGGCTGCTGAACTCTCGAATGAGTTCGCCCCAGAGCATCTGGAACTCGAAATTGCTGAACCCTGGGATTTACTAGAGAAAATTCGCCACGCTGGAGCCATTTTTCTCGGTCACTCCACCCCCGAAGCCGTGGGAGACTACTTAGCTGGGCCAAATCATACTCTACCGACCTCTGGTGCTGCCCGCTACGCCTCGGCGTTGGGTGTCGAAACATTTATGAAGCACTCCAGCTTGATTCAGTACTCATCGACAGCCCTCGATAAAGTTTCGAGTGCGATTCAGGCGCTGGCTCAAGCTGAAGGCTTACCCTCCCATGCGGACTCAGTGCGATTGCGGACACAGGAGGATCTGGATGAGTAGTACACTTTGACAGGGCAAGCTTATGTCTCTATGTTGATGGATGGGTTCAACCCTGTCGCCTGGGTAGACAAATTCTCTACCCAAGGGTGACAATCCCAATAGCTGAAAGCTGAACGATCAACGCGGTTTTACGCTTGCTATCGCTCGCCAGAGCTATCGCTGATAGGAGACATTGGTGTTAAAGACAATTCTTGTGGCTATTGACAGTTCGGAACACACACTGCGCGTGATTCAGTTCTTAAAGGAACTTCAAATACAGCCAGCAACAAAAATCATCCTTGCCCATGTCATTTCCTCTCCTGAGCCTGACATGGATGTAGCTGTTGACCGACCGCATACTTCAGAGGAGGGACTGTATCGACAGGTTGAAAAACAACTGCAATCGTACCAATCGGATCTCCCTTGGGACAGTACGTTAGAGATTGTTATGGGTGACCCATCTGCCGAAATCGTCCGCCTCGCCCATATTCACAAAGCTGGCTTAATTGTGATTGGCAGTCGTGGTCTAACCGGTCTCCAGCGTATTTTGGAAGGCTCGGTCAGTAGCCAAGTCGTTGCTGAAGCTCCCTGTTCTGTGCTGGTGGTCAAGCCAGACTAAGCTAATGTACATCCAAGTTGCATAATGCAAATTGCCCCAAAGACGCGGGGACGCAATTGAAATGACGATTAGACTAGTTTCCTCAACGAACGTGGTATGAGATCACCTAACTTGCCGTATCGGCAGCTCAATCACAAACTCGGCCCCTTGACCCGGTTCGGAAATGCATGTCAGATGACCCCGATGTTGTTCAACGACAATCGAGTATGCGATCGCTAACCCCAAACCAGTGCCCACACCAACGGGTTTAGTGCTGAAAAAGGGGTCAAAGATCTGTTTTTTCACCGCTAACGGGATACCAGGCCCGTTGTCGGCAATGCGAATCACAACGAACAGGGGATGGGGGAATTCGTCGTCCCTGTGCGTTGGATCTCCAGTGGAAATGGGGGACAATGGAGATGGGCCATTGGAGCGAGGGGAGCTAGGGGCAGCCGAATAACTGTCTGGCGAGATGTTACCAAAAACCTCTCCAGGAGTACCTAGATTGGCATGGCTCGATCCTTTTAATTTTTGACTTTTGACTTTTGATGGGTTCCAGTACCCAGTTCCTACTGAAGTGCGGATGGTAATGATTCGGGGCAAAGGTTGGGGTTCTAGAGCATCAATGGCATTATTCAACAGATTCATAAAGACCTGATTGAGCGCACCCGCGTAACATTCCACCAACGGCAGTTGTCCATATTCTTTTCTCACCTCAATCTCTGGCTTCCCCGCCCATCCTTTCAACCGATGCTGCAAGATCAGGAGGGTGTTATCAAGTCCCTCATGAAGCTCCACTGGTTTGAGTTCCGCTTCATCCAGGCGGGAGAAGTTGCGTAGAGATAAAACAATTTGCCGGATACGGTTGGCTCCCTCTTTGATCGAGTTAAGCAGTTTGGGAAAGTCGGCGCGCAAAAAATTTAGGTCGAGTGCCTCTATTTCGTTTTGAATTTCCGGTACGAGTTGCGGATAGTGCTTGGCATAGAGTTGCAGCAGCCTAAACAAATCGTCTGCATATTGATGGGCATAGGAGATGTTGCCATAGATGAAGCTGACCGGGTTGTTAATTTCGTGAGCAATACCAGCAACGAGCTGACCCAGGCTGACCATTTTTTCATTCTGAATCAGTTGGGCTTGAGTTTGTTTCAGTTGTTGTAAGGTTTGCTTCAACTGTTGGTTTTTGGCTTTTAACCGACTCTCGGATTGCCGTAAGGCGGCTTCTGCCTGTTGGCGCAAGCGAAGTTCCTTATAGATAGCGCTGATATCCTGCACGACCTTAATAAAATACTTTGGCTCTCCCGATGATCGGCGTCGCAGCGATACAGTGACGTTAACCCAAACTATTTCACCCGTTCGAGTCATGTAGCGTTTTTCGAGCGAGTAGGTTTGAATCTCCCCCGATAACATCTGACTGAGGTAGGCGAGATGAACCTCTAAGTCATCTGGGTGGGTAATATCCTGAAAGGTTCGTGTGAGTATTTCCTCCTGAGTGTATCCCACAAGGTCACAAAACTTTTGGTTAATCCGAAGGAACTCACCCCCTAGACCCACATGAGCAATACCCACTGCCGCCTGAGCGAAGGTGGCTCGAAATCGTTGCTCACTCTCTCGCAGGGCTTTTTCGACTCGTTTGCGCTCGCTAATGTCGGTAATCATCCTCAAAACACCGACAAACTGACCCGTTGAGTCTAAAATGGGCGTGGCAGAGACGAGCGCCCATAAATCGGAGCCATCTTTGCGGCGAAATTTGAAATCATGGCGTTCCTGAATTCCTTGGCGGCGACGCTCTATATACGCAGATGCGATCGCACGACTTTCTTCATCCATAAAGTCAAACAGCGATCGCCCCAGCATTTCCTCCATCGTATAGCCCAGCATTTGCAGCATACGACTGTTGGCAAAGGTGGTTTGGCTATCGGCATCAAATATCCAAACCCCCTCAGTCGCCGTCTCCACAATGCTACGATAACGAGCTTCGGCTTCCCGCAGGGCTTTCTCGGCGGGCTTGCGTTCCGTTATGTCTTCGCAAATCCCCAACAGGTACCGAGGAGTGCCGTTTTCGTCGAACAGAGGGACTCTTTTTGTGGAAACGAACCGCTGACCCCGATGTGGCGTGTTGATGGGGACTTCTGAACACTCCATCCCTTCTCCACCCGCTAGAACTTGTCTGTCTTTGGCGCGGCAGTAACGAGCCTGTTCTTGGGGTAAAAAATCATAATCGTTCTTGCCCAATACTTCTTCTCTGGAATAGCCAAACAATTCTTCCCCGGCTTTATTCCAGTACATCACTCGCAGATCATCCACCTCTTTAATAAAAACCGCCACGGGTAGATTGTCTAGGACAGAATTGAGGAAGGATTGGGTGTACCGTAAATCAGCTTCTGTCTGTTTACGTTCCGTAATGTCCAAGATAACGCCATCCAGCCAGAGGATTTCGCCATTCTCATCAGAAATACCCTGGCCTTTGTCATAGACCCACACTAGACTTCCATTAGCTTTTACAATCCGGTACTCCAGGACATACGGTTGTTTGGCACTAATACTCTGACGAATAGTCTGCTCCACCCATGCTCGATCTTGAGGGTGAATGATACTGGTAAAAGACCGCACTCGATTATTAATGAAGTCACTAGGTGCATAGCCAGAAACAGCCTGAATGGCTTCACTGAGAAAAACCATTTTTCTTTGAGACAATCCTGATAATTGCTCGTCGTAAGCACAGCGGTAGACAGCTCCCGGAATATTTTCAACTAACGTTCTAAAACGTGCTTCGCTGTATTGGAGCAACTTCTTTGCCTCTGGGTCATTGATGGAAGAGTGGGGCAATTCGGGAAAAGTAGAGTAAAAATGCATGATTGTCTCCACTCCCTTAGGTGTGGATCACTGAATCCGGGAACAGCAGGCACTGCTGTGGAGTGAGTTAAATTATTACAAATATCTCTTTTAATTTTAATATTAAAAAACTAAAATTAAAAAAACATAACAATAGTAATAATTTATGAACTTAATTAAATTCTTATGAAGACCTAAGCCAATTATTTGGCGATCAGAGAATAATAATCTGTGCTATTTCTCATTTTCTTGACAGGTATTGAGGCTAGCAGGGCATATAGATAATCAGGTAATAGGTTTTATGCCAATTACCTATTACCCATTACCACCTTCTGTGTGTCTCCAACCATTTCGGAGAAGGCTTCATCCTTTAGGTTGACCTGTTGTTCTACCGCCCAGTGGCAAGAAATTGACGCAGCCGCAACAAAGAGAGACTTTGACCGAGATTCAGCGGGAGTAGAGAAATTCCTTCTAGGCGAGACTGAATCCAACCCTCTCCCCAGTACCACTCGTGGTAACCGTCAATTCCCTGACTTAAGAGCAAGCGTAAACAGTTAGGCTGGGCAACTTCCACCTTGTGCTGGATCGCAACAGGACCCATCCAAGTGGTGAAAGTTAATTCTGGATGCAACTGTTCCGGTAGCCCTAGAGAAAAACGTTGAGGCCATAACCATTGCTGTAGACGCTCAGAATAGAGCAAGCTGTCACGAATAACGGTTTGTGGGGCTTCCACTTCAATGCGGATATGGCTTTGTTGAAAGGTTCCTAGCATGTTATTTTGAGTCAGCTTAATCCAGCTTTTGACATTAAGAATTTTCCGTATCTTCCAAACCCCCCATTCCCCTGTGGAAATCAACATCAAACTTTAGATAACCGTAGAGGGCAATTTTTGGGGATGGGAAGATAATAGGTTGTGACAATCAACTTCTTGCAAAATGGCAAAGCCAGGGATGATCAGTCCTCAGCGATGTAGCAACAAAGGGTTTTGGCAAGAGTTCTTATCTATTAGTATTTCGTTATTTCATGGTATCCCAACCATTCTTGACTGTTGATGACCAACCGATTGATTTGGCACAAGCCTTGCAATATCTGCAAGCCGCTGGAAAGTTAAAAGCCTTTATGGGCGATATTTTACGCCAGCACGTCATAGAGCAAGAACTCCAAGATCGTGAAGATATAGGCGTCAATCCAGCCCTAATTGAGCAAGCCGTCATTGATTTTCGGCTACAGCGTCAACTGACTGACCCCAAGGTGTTTGCCGACTGGCTCCAGAGCAACGGACAAGATTACACAACGTTTCATCGCTCAGTGGCTTTTGGCTTCAAGCTAGAAAACCTGAAAGCCCAGATCACGGGTTCCAAGTTACAAGAATATTTTATTGAGCGCAAGCTGTTTTTGGATCGGGTGGTACTTTCCCGTATTTTAGTGAATGAACAAGAACTGGCTGAGGAATTAGCGAGCCAAATTGAGGAGGGAGCCAGCTTTGATCAACTCGCCAGAGAGTATTCAATCGCCGATGACCGAGTCCTCAACGGTATGATGGGGCCAGTGAGTCGGGGTGCACTGCCCGATATCTTAAGAGCCTCAGTGGATGCCGCCAGTCCTGGAGAGCTCATTGGGCCGTTAGCATTAGAAGGACGTTGGCTGTTGTTTCGAGTCGAGCAATTCCTCCCCGCCTCACTAGAAGACGCTCAGCTCAAGCTAGCGCTACAAAATGAACTGTTTGAGCAGTGGATAGCCCAAAAAATCCAAACCATGGCTGTTAAGCTTCAGGTAAGTTGAGATTGTGGATGAATCTGTAGACACAAAGGCGATGAACGCTAACACGTCTCAATCTTCTCTCCCCGCTATACCCTGGGATGCTCTCCCCCTGGCTCTTTTAAACCCCGAACAGCTAGTTCAAATTCAAAATCAGGCTCAGACTCGCCGCTACACCCTTGGGGAAAAGATTTGGTCTACCGATAGTCCGGGAGAGCTGTTTTTAGTCGTAGCGGGGAAGGTGCGGTTAAGGGAAGAAGGAGCCACTAAACCACTAGCCACGTTGGGCGTGGGGGATTGGTTCGGGGACTGGCTCCAGCTTTCCGGAGCCTTCAAAGCCGTTGCGTCTGGCAAAGAAGTGGTCGTGGTGTGTTGGGACACAGCACTTTGGCAGGAAGTATTATCACCCGATATCGAACGGTTTTGGCATCAAACGCTATCGCGCCTTGTTCCCCCAACCGTTGATTCCCCTCAACCTGTTTCCGGTTATCCCTTTGTCTCCAGTCTCAATACCGCTGCGGCCTGCTTGACAATGGTGACACAACAACTACAGAACCCTGCTCAACTCGACTGGGTACAACGCCAGTTGCGAGGACAACAACCAAAACACCTGGTAGAGGCGGGTGAAAAATTGGGACTCCAGTTGAGACGCTTGCAGACAACGTGGAGTGATTTGCAGCAGCTTACATTCCCGGCTTTGATGCGCTGGAATCAGGGAACTGGGGATAGAGGACGAGAGGCACAAGGCCGTGAAATCACTCCTCCCCTCTCCCCCTCTCATTGGGTGATGG
>DATNQL010000726.1:0-26953 GCA_036704025.1 Stenomitos sp. | reverse complement strand
TCAATGCGGAAGCCACGAATCTTCACCTGATGGTCAATCCGACCTAAGCATTCTAGGGTGCCGTCGGGTAAGTAACGGGCCAAATCGCCGGTTCGGTAGAGACGAGCTCCCGGTTCCTGACTAAAGGGGTCAGGTATAAATTTTTCATCCGTCAGTTCCGGTCGATTGAGGTAACCCCGTGCCAAACCAACCCCACCAATGAGCAATTCTCCCGGTTCTCCTATGGGGACAAGCTTGAGGGGGTCATTCTTGGCGTTGAGTTCTAGGTCTACGATGTAGATTTGGGTATTGGCGATGGGACGACCAATCGGAATTGGGCTGTTTCCAGGCTCTACTTGATGAACCGCAGACCAGATGGTCGTCTCCGTCGGGCCGTACATATTCCAAACTGAACCACTCCGTTCGAGGAGTTGATCTGCCAAGTCGCGAGACATGGCTTCTCCACCACAGAGAATTTTGAGGGTAGAAGAACCTTGCCAACCGACTGAAATTAGCATTCGCCAAGTGGCGGGTGTGGCTTGGATGACAGTGGCACCGGATTGTTCCAGAGTTTCGGTTAACTGAACCGCATCTGAGGCGACTTCTCTGGTTACTAAGACAATCTGAGCGCCGACGGCTAGGGGTAAGTAGAGTTCTAGCGCCGCAATGTCAAAGGAAATGGTGGTAACGGCTAGCAAAATATCTTGATCGCTCAATCCAGGCGCTTGGCTCATGGACGCGAGGAAATTCACCACTCCTCGATGGAGAACCTGTACGCCTTTGGGCTTACCGGTCGAGCCTGAAGTGTAGATCGTGTAAGCCAAATTGTCTGGAGTAACCCCACTATTGGGGTTTTCTTCGCTGTGTTGAGCGATGTTCTGCCACTCGGTTTCCAGGCACACCACCTTGATGGGAGGAAGGGGTTGCTCTGGGATTTGCTCGTAAGCTGTTTGGGCGATGGTGAGGCTCTGCTCACGCAGGGTATTGGCTAAAGCAAGGCTATCGGTCAACAGTACGGGAAGTTGGGAATCTTCGATCATCAAGGCCAATCGATCCGGAGGGTAGCCTGGATCGAGGGGCACATAGCTGCCACCGGCTTTGAGAATGCCCACAAGTCCAATCACCATTTCTAGCGATCGCTCCATGGCAATTCCTACTAATACTTCAGGCCCTACTTCCAGAGTTTGCAAATAGTGGGCTAACTGATTGGCACGGCGATTCAGTTCTTGGTAAGTGAGTTCTTGGTCTTCAAAAATAACCGCTATTTTTTCCGGGTTCTGCGCTACCTGAGACTCAAGCAAATGATGAATACATTGATGGGTTGGATAGTCAAATTGTGTGTTATTCCATTCCTGAAGTAATTGCTGCAATTGAACCTGATGTTTAGGTAATAGATGCTTTGCCTGAGTCATAAGTACTAGCTCCAATTCTTTGTGATTAGCAATACGAGCTTGACTAATTCGTACCACTCTAACCGCTCGATAATTCTATGGAGATTCCCCTTTGGATAGAGGCATGAAGTGGCATAAAAAGAATACGATGCCAATTATTCCCCTGGTTTTTCTTGTTTGATTTAACTCTGTTCAGAGAATATTAAGAACAAAAAAAATCAATAGACGTAAAGATTTAGAACCTCAAATCAATGAGGATTGAGTCTATGAATTATTCATGCTCATCCTAAGCTTTATCGCTATTGAACTAAGTTCTATAGGGCTAACGGAATATGTACATTGTAGGCAAATGACTAACGCTAGCCGCTTTTTTTCTATGATTCAGAGAAATAATCACTAACTGTAATTGATAGCTTAGATCGTTTGTCGATGTCAATGTCAACGTTTGATTATTTGCCAAATATTTAAGAAGCTCATTGGCTCGGTTAAGTTTTTGTGAATTATTTTTTCTCCAGAGTTTATTTTTATGTGCATTGCAGCATTGTTTGGGCTGATTATTCTTCTGGCAGAGTTTATTCTGGTTCTTGATCTTCAGCCGTTTGGGAATGATGACTATTGAAAATTAACGTCAAAAAGTGCCCATGTTTTAATACACAAGAGTGGCTGAAATGATCCATACAGTGGGTGTGAATAATGATAAATAGAATCTTGATTTGTATTACAGGTCACAAGGTATTCTGTAATACTATTGGGGTTGAAAAGAGTCACACTTGAAGCCTGGAAGTCACCGATTAGCGAGGCATACAAAATCCAAAATCTTCGCATCCAGACGGGTATCAGAGCGTAGTACAGGTATCTCACTGATGCTTTTGGTTGTACCAAGTATTATAAATATTGTGACAACAAGGTATGTTTGACCGACGGGTGGCAACCAGAGAGACTCACTCCAGAAAGGGGAATCCCCACCCAACTGATGGGGAGGGTGGAGAGACGAGTCATATCAAGTCCGGTGTCATTGTCATTAAGCGAGATGGGAGTCCCAAAACTCCGCGACCCTCTGCGTGATCCTCTGCAACCTCTGCGTTAAAAAACCTCAGATTCCGATGCCAACGGATTCGATATCACTCTAGAACCTTTGTGCTCATCAGCGCACTCGCTTCTTCCGGTGCCTGAGCGACTAATCGATTTTTACTGTATAGGATGTAGTAAACAGTCGCCCCAACCAGAGTAATCGCCAGACCCAACAGACCGGGTTGATACTCAGGCACAAAACTACAAGCCACCAAAGCAAAAATAGCAAGGGTCGCTCCAACACCTGCCCCTAAAGCTCCTAATGGGCTTTTGTAGGGTCTGGATAAATCAGGCCGACTGCCCTTGAGCTTAATATAGCTGAGCATGACGAGGATATAGGAAATCAAGGCTCCAAACACAGCCGTATTCAACAGCACCGCATCGACCGACCCTTTGCCTCTATCAATCAAGATGACAAAGATTAATCCGACAACAGTCCCTAGAATTAATGCCCTGTTGGGAGTAGACTCTCTACTGGTCACCGACAGCGAGTCTGGTATATAGCCAGCACGAGAAAGAGAAAAGAGGATACGTCCGTAGGCATAAATCTGTGTCGGCAAACTAGCCGCTAAGCCCAGAGTTAAGGAGAGCGCTGTGACAATACTACTGGTGGAACCCTTGCCGAAGTAGGCTTCTAATCCATCTCCTAGGGGTATATTCGATTTACCAATCACCTCCGCGCCACCCCCAATCCCAGAGTTCAGCACCAAGGTACAAACAGAAAGAACAATCAGGGTGAACATCCCAGAGATCAGTGCTGTAGGTATATTTCTACGCACATTATCGGTTTCTTCGCTCGCCAGGGGGAGCATTTCAATCGCCAGGTAAAACCAAATGGCATAAGGCAAAGCAGCAAAAACCCCCTGCCAGCCTTTCGGTAACCAAGTCGCTGATTGTCCGGGATTGGCAGGAATGTTGAACAGGAGTTCCGTGTTGAAAACGCCAGCCCCCAGCATACTCAAATAGAAGGTGAATAACACCATGATCGCTAACAGCGTCAGGAAAAGACTCACATTCAACGTCAGTTCCAAGCTGTGGATGGTAATCGCCATGAAAATGGAGTAGGCGATCAACCACACGATAAAACTGGGTACGAAAGGAATCAAGGGCTTGATGTAGTTGCTCATACTGTAGACTAGTGCAGCCGTCGCCAGTACATACTCCAGAGTGACCACTACACCACAAATAAAGCCCCAAAAAGGTCCAAAGGCGTTGCGAGTGAACGAGTACAAACCCCCTGAATGGGGGAGTGCCGTGGACAGTTCCGCGAGGGAGTAGACCATGCACAGATACATGATTGCCATCAAGAAAGTGGCAATGGCTAATCCCCAGAATCCACCTGCTGCTAGACCATAGTTCCAACCATAAAAATCACCAGAGATCACAGCGCCAACCCCTAAACCCCATAACAGAAAGGGGCTAGCACTGCCTCTGAGTTGCCGCCGCCGGAGATAACCCTCATTGACATTTCTGTAAGAAATCATCCCTTCAGACTTTTGCATAGACCTTCCTTCCTCTCAACTTTTTACTCCTTCGCCCAAGGGCACTCACGGCTAGCAACGTTAGATGGTCGAGATTGGGGGGAGGGATAGCTTGGGGTTGGGGAACTCTGGAAATTCCTTTGTACCCCCATGGCGATTCTCTCTTCCCGACTCCTAAACTCATGAAAGTATTGAAACCTGTGACAGTTCGTTGATTGCGCTGATCTCAGTGCCATGCTCATGACTTTTTCCCTGGAGAAAGTACGGTCGTGGAGGGAATCGCAACCGTTGATAGTCCTTAAGATGTAGTGTTTTCAACCTCAATCCCCTCCTTTGGGTCATCAGGGGGTGATTGAAACGGATTGGGTATAAATTGGGGTCTGATGCAAAAATGGAGTTCCAGGCACTGAGAACCGCTACATTGACATTTTCATGACTCGGACGCTGAAAACAGGATAAAACGCTCAGTCTCTGGAAACGTTTGAGTGACTTGAGTTGATTGTGCAGTTCTTGTGAGTAGTATTAATGATTACCAAGGATTACCAATCATGGTAAAAGCGCTCCAGTAGGAGGGATGGGAAAATCGGCTATTGCCGACACGAGCTAGAGTAGGCGGCAAAGGGAAACGACCCGTACTGGTCATCAGTTTTCCTTCTTGCAATCGCACCTCTCCATTCAGCATTGCTAATTGAGTTCGGCGTAGCGCTTCAGCTTTAATGGGAGATTGTTTTAATTGGTTATAAAATTCAGCCATTAAGCCCAATGTTCCTTGGTCATTGACATACCACAAACTCCCCAAAACGGACTTCACTCCAGCTTGCGCGGCTAACCCCGCAAATCCCAGTTCTATCTGTTCATTCCCTAAAGCCGTGCGACAAGCACTTAAAACTAATAATTCTACCGGCGGTTTCTTCAAGGCCAATTGTCGTAATTGATCGAGGCGCAGTTGGCTATTCCAAAACTGAATATAAGATGCTCTGGGATTACTGATTTTAAACTCAGCATGGGTCGCTAAATGGATAATGCCATAGGAGCCTTCTTGACGAGCGACTTTAAGATTTTCCAACGTAAAAGAGTCATTAAGGTAAGATTTCCCCGACCATAACTGGCCAACAATGGTCGATAATTCTACAGGTACAGCCGGTAAGGGGCTTTGTCCCGCGAATTGCGAAGCCCCCATGGCGAGAACCGAGGTATGCTTCACATTCACATAGTGAGTATCGGTCAGCGAAAGACTGGGCATTAAGCCGACGCTATACCGTTCGATGATAAAATTGTGACCATCGTGAAGAGCCGCTAAAGGGATGCTGCGTAATCCGGTGTCCATAATGTAAACCAGATTGTTGATGTTCCGTTGTTCTAAATCCTGCTTCAGAGGTGCCGTTAGCCATTGATACATCTGTTGAGCCGGAACTAAGAAACTGGAACGGTTAGTGCGATCGCTGACTTGGCGGCGAAATTCTTGAGCCATTTGGGTCACTTCGGCTCTCGTTGCATGGACGGAGCGGCGAATGGGCTTGCCTTGAGCCGTAATCAGAATCAGTTCCAAGCGATCCTGTTGCCCAGAGGCGGCGCTCACCTGAGCATCCACCGTCAGGGAATGGAACACGTTCGGTGGAAGCTCTTCTCCTCCAAGACTTCTGTTTTCTCCCTCTGTGGCAGGGACTGGGGTAATGCTTGAAGGAACAAACACCGCATAAATCAGTGCGGGTTTAATTCCTGTGGCACTCTCGACTTGGCTAAGCCGGTTACGCGCTTGGGAGAGAGTAATGGGACGAGTCTCACCCAATCCCAGCCCTTGGGTAAACTCATCGCTTAAGGATTGATCAATCTGCAAAGCCCCTAAGTCATCATTGGGAAGTTGCGGCAGTTTCTCTCGCTCTTCTTGAACAGAAAGCGGCCCAATGGGATTGATAGTTGGTTTCCCAGGGGTAGAGGGGGATTGAACCCGAGTGACGGATGGAGTTGCTCCTGTGGGGGCGGGAGTCGGCAAAATAGCGGGTGCATTCGGTAAAACAGTCGGAGGACTCGGAAAAACCGCCGGCGGATTCGGTAGAGTCAAGGGCTGATTCACACTAATAATCCGAATATTGCCTTCTGTATAGGTAAAGGGGAAGGAAGCCAGCGGCGCAATGGTGAACTCACCACTCGTCAGTGTTCCGGCGGTACCATTAACGGTGGCATTCCCGACATCAAAGGGAATAATCCCCCGACCTCCATGTCGAATGGTGATATCACCGCCACGATTCCCGCCCAGGGTAGAAATACTTGCCAATTCCCCATTGGCAGCCTGAAAGGTACTGGTGGCTCTGAATCGACTTTGGGTAGTGATATCTACACGACCGCCTTGGGTGCCTCCTTGAGCATTAATGGAACTCACTTGAATATCGCCGGCAGGGTCAAGAATAACATTGCCACCTTGTCCAGACACCCCACTGGTGTTAAGTTGACCCGCCGTAATTTGAGTTTGGGCGTCCAGGGTGATGTTGCCACCATTGGTTGCTCCCGAGGCGTTTAGGTTTCCGGTGGTAATCGCTCCCTGATCACTTTTAAGGATAATATTGCCACCTTGAGTGGTAGAAGAGCTGGAGTTTAGTGTCCCTGCACTCGTATTAATGTTGCCCAAGAGACTGGTTAGGGTAATGGCTCGACCCGGATTGATGATATCGCCCGTGGTAATTTCTTGGTTAGCGAACAGGTTAATGCTGGCGTTGTTCGTTCCAGTTAAGGTAAACCCGCTGGTGTTGATTGAACCCTGACCAACGGGCGATCGCAACAACACGGGGGCATTAAAGGTCGTATCCCCAGCGAGGATAATGGCACCACGACTCGATGCACTGCCGATCGTGATCCTGTCAAACCCAGGCTGTAAGGCGGCAAGATCGCGGGCAATCAGATCTAAGGTACTAGAGCTGTTATCAACAGTCCCTCCCAGTACGATCGCGCGATCAAGAGTAAACGGCTCAAGCACTAAACCACCCGTTCCCGACACCGCTTGGAGAAAGTCTATGCCATTGGCATTCAAGGTTAGATTATTGTCCCCAGTGGCTAAGGTGCTGTTAAAGACCAGGAAACTCGGGGTATTAATCGTAGTATTACCAATCAGCGTGACGGGATTATTGAATCTGTAGCTATTCAGGAAGGTATAGTCGCCGGCTAGCTGAATCACCCCAGTGCTATTGAGAGTTAAGCTGCCCAGTGGTACCTGCTGACCGATCCCATTCAAGGTAATGGTGCCATTGCCGGAATTTAAAATTAGGTTTTCTGCCCCAACCGTCGTTCCATCCAGGGAGTGATTGAAGGTGATGTTGCCACCCGATGCCGGTCCGGTTGAAGTCAGGGTAACGGTGGGTTGATTGAGCTTGACATTGCCCGTCAAACTGATATTGCCACCACTGCGACTGCCACTAGAAGTATTGATGCTGCTGCCACTGAAGCTAATATTGCCACTACCCGCGCTTAGAGTCACATTCGCACCGTTGCCACTGCTGCCTTGGTTCGATTGAGAACTGGCGTTAATCCCAACAGTGCCACTAATGCTAATGTCGCCACCTGCATTTAGGGCGATCGCTCCGGCATTACCCGCGTTGCCGGAAATGGCTCCCCCCAGTGATTGAGTGACAATTCCCTCTAAAGGAGTATTGACACGAATGTTGCCTTGAGGAGCATTGATCGTCAGATTTCCGGCATTCCCCGCATCCCCGATTCCATTCAAATTATTCACCAGTGCGGGAAGAAATAGCAGGTTGGTGGTAATGTCGCCTTCGGTAGTGGTGAGACTGATATTCCCCGCATTACCCGTTCTCAAGCCAGAACCATTCGTTTGCGAGCGAGTATCGATCACATCCACCGCAATGCCCTTACCCGCATTCAAAATCACGTTTCCGCCATTACCGGGAGACGCCGTAGAGTTCCTCGATGTCTGCGAGTCAGCTTCAATCGTTCCCGTGATATTAATCACCCCAGAGGCATTGACCGTAATATTACCCCCATTGCCAGCGCTGCCGATGGGTGGTTCAGAGTCAGCCCTGAGACTCACGGCGTTAACATTGCCATTAGTGGCGGTGATGTCGATATTACCCCCTGAATTGCCCGCCCCATCATTGGTCAAAGTGGCGATGGTTCCAGCCGTAACACTCGCGCCCGAAATCGTGATCGTTCTCCCCGCTGCTGTGATGGATTGGGTTTGATCCATCGCAAACGACCCCACTTGATTGTTATCAGCATCGGCTTTAAACGTAATCGCCCCACCCGGACTGGCAAAGTTGAGTGACAAACCAGGGGCGATCGTAATGTTATTGGTTGCCTCTAGAATAATATTGCCGGTCTGAGCGGCAAGGACACCAGCAGAAAGAGTGAAGTCCACCGCCCCCCCATCGCCAGACAAAATTGCCCCAGCTAGGTCGTTGGCATTCGGAACATTGGCGTTGAGTTGGTTATCGTTGGCACCTGTAGGGACAATGGTGATATTGGTTGGGTCGAATAGAATGGTGCCACTGACCCCCTGAGTTGCACCCACATCCACCTGTCCCTGGAATGCCAAATCTTGCTGACCCGAAATTTCCACAAACCCCCCATTCCCGGAATAGGCACCGCCACGAGCACTAACCTGACCGAAAAAACCTGTTAATTGGTCTGCCCAGGCGATCACACGACCGCCATTGCCGTGGAGTAAGGCATCGGCCTGGATGAGGGAATCAGCACTGATGAAGGTGCCAGAGGCATTGGGTACATCACCTAACCCTTGGAAATCACCACCCATCCTCACCGTGCCACCTCCATGAGTGCCAGAGGCGTTGAGGTTGGCACTGATCACACCGACTTTATTCCCGAAGACATTGATCGAACCCCCCACTCCTGCGGGTTCTCCTCCTTGGGTTAGAAGGGATGAAGTATCGAGGGTACCAGAAACAATCGCACTACCAGACTCTGTTGGGATCGTTGTCCCAGAATGGCTTAGCTGTACCGTACCGGTGGCGGAAACGGTTAATCCTGTCTCCAGGCTAGCGGGTACTCCGGTGAGGAGAGTGGGTAAATTGAGTGGTGTAATCGAGAGAAACTGCCCATCCTGATTCCTGGGTGCTTCAATCTCCAAACTCAGCAAATGTCCGGTTTGGCTAATCCGAACCCGATTCTCGCCGGGGACAGCCGCGAGTGTAATCGTCCCGGAGGATGCCGTCAGTTGTCCGGTATTGATGACGGTGCCACCCAGTAACATTAAATTCTGTCCAGGGGAAACCGTGAGATTTCCGGCATTGATCAGGCTTCCAGGTTGAACAGAGTCAAAGGCAAATTGACTGGGGGTGCCGGTTAAGCTGGGGTAATTATTCCCGCCGAGTACATTAAACCAATTCTTTTCATTAAAACCAATACCCGTAGCCGTAGTTGCAATGAAGTCAGAGGGTACATTCAAACTCGCCTGGGCACCAAAAACAATCCCGGCGGGGTTGAGCAAATATAAGTTAGAATTGCCTCCGGTGATTTGAATGCGACCATTAATCCTAGAAAGGTCACCTCCTACAACCCGCCCCAAAATATTGCGAATAGAAGGTTGCGCGAGAAAATTAGCAATCTGACCTTCTTGGAGTCCAAATTGCTGAAAACTGTGGAAGAGATTGCTCCCATCTTGAGAAAGGGAACCGCCCTGGATATTCAATTGATTCCCGTCAGGAGTGATAATGGTGCCAGTCCCATCCGCTGCGGGCGCAATCCCTTGGGCGTGTAAGGTCTTTTCAGAAAGAGCAGCAGTCCAGCCAAAGACGACAAGTGTTAGGAGAACTTTTTTCATAGTAGAATCGCTGCACCCAAATTCTAGAGAACTAGCGACATTAAGCCTTTAGCCCTCTTTATAATACTTGTGTTTCTTAGACAATTCCTTCTCTTAAGAGATTGACGACAACCTATGTTTAAGCTAAGTTAAACCTCGGCTCTTTTGTATGTAGAAAAATAAAAATTTTGATCTTCTCGTAGAGCAGACTCTTCTGTCGATGCAAGCTAATTAACTGAATCAACTCCCTGCTTCAATCTCGTCGCCAGTTACATTAGCCCCGTCTTCAAGCCGTGATCGCCCTTAAAAAAATACTTCACTTAATAGTCGCCCCAAACTTAGCCCTGACAAACAGGTTCCCGCCATAATCATAAAGGTATGGGACTTACTAAAAGACTTGAGTAATTCTTTCCTCGCTTTAGAGACAGCCGCCACAATAAACCCAGCAACCGCGCCAGCAACAGCCCAAGTCCAAACGGCAGACCCCACTAAACAGGCAAACCCCACCCCAACAGCTACCCATACCACTCCCCCAACAACAACTCCAGCTAAAGCCTCAAACACAAACCAAGCCCAAGCCCAAGCCCAAGCCCAAGCAATTACTACAACCACAATAAAAAACTGACCCGCGTTCATCGCCAACGCGACACGTCCAGCCACTGAGCCAAACACAAACCAAGTTACAGCACCAGTCCCAGAAAAAACAGCCATCGTGATGGCACTGCCCAATCGTCCACGCGGTAACGTAAAAGCCACATGTCGGGAGACGGCCCAAAGTACGAACCAAGCCACAGCCCCAGCCATTCCAGCACCAGCAACAGCTCCAGCAAGCCCAGCCCCAGCTCTAGCCAAAACCACCAGCCCAACCCAAGCTATAGGTACAAGTCCAACCCAAGCCTCCACCCAAACAAACGGCATCAGTCTTGCCCAAGAACCGATGGCTTCAGCTAACACAAAAGCAACAGCAAAGGCTATAGCCCACAATGGGGTATTGACGAAAAAGAAGCCTGCTGTGGCATACCCGAAGAAGCTGCTCAATAGCTCACTCTCAGGAAGAGATCTGCGTTTCATAGCCGGCCATATTACCTATCTCAAAAGAATAAAGCTCATTCGCCAAAAAGTCTGTCTATGTTACTCCAGATATTGCAAAGGACAAGTGGGAGAGTAAAACTTTAGAGATATTTGCATCCAAGTTGCTTTGATTGGACTTCAACATATTTAAAAACGAATAGCACCCTCTACAGACAATCTCGATTCGATACTTCTCCATCGGGCATAATGGTTTGACAAATCAGCGCACACCTCAGGTTTGCTCCCCCCAAGTTGGCACAACTCAAGTTTGCACCAAACAAGTTAGCACTTCTCAAATTGGTCGCCATTAAGTTGGCTCCTGTCAAATCAGCTCCACTTAGGTTAGCACTCCTCAGGTTGGCACCAAATAAGTTAGCCTCTCTTAAATAAGCGTGATATAGGTCAGCTTCTCTTAAAAGGGCGCTACTGAGATAAGCATGATACAGATCGGCGTACCCCAAAAGTGCACCCCTTAAATTGGCATGATATAAGTCTGCTCCGCTCAGGTTGGCACCGTTGAGAATCGCACCATTGAGAATCGCACCATGGAGAATTGCACCACGCAGTACGGCACGATTCAGAAAGGCACTACTGAGGAGCGCACCGCTCAAAACAGCTCGGTTCAAAACAGCCCGGTTCAAAACAGCTCGGCTCATAATAGCACCTTCCAAGTTGGCGTCACTCAAATCAGCACGAGTCAGGTTGGCATTAAACAAATCGGCACCCCTGAAGTCGGCACCCCTGAGATCGGTATCGCTCAGATTAATCCCTTCTAGATCAGGAAAATCAAATGATCTTTCTCCTGCCGCATAACGCTCCAAAAGCTCGATAGCATTCATATGTTTGTTTTGAGGAGTTGACTCTAACTGAATTGTTCCAAATCCAGTTCCAAACCTAAATGGGCGTCATTGTTGCTCTAGGAGCTAGCATCCAATTCCCCGCATCTGTCGCTGGATGCTGGGATTATAAAGGGCGATCGCATCTTGCAATTGCTTTTTTTTAGTTGAAATTTAACCGGACTAGAATCATTGACTCTAATATATAATTGCTAAGTTTCCTAAACGTTCGTTTTGGAATTTAAATTTACAATCATGCATTTTATTTTTTAAAATAATCCCAAAAATGTTGTTTTCCTATATACAAAAGCCATAAAAAGCCATGAATAGCTTAATAAAAGCGATGGAGTATACGAGTAGTCATCTAGATCAATTTGTTGCTGCTATCACTCAACATTTATTCCTGGTTGGAGTACCGATGGCAATTGGCTTAGGTCTAGGTTTACCCTTAGGGTTTCTCAGTTCGCGATCGCGCTTAACATCAATGATATTAATTAACAGCTTTAATGCTTTGCGAGTAATTCCTAGTTTGGCTATTTTATTGGTTGCTATTCCCTATTGGGGACTCACCTTTACTTCCGCCGCGATCGCACTCACAATTTTGGTCATCCCCCCCATTCTCATTAGTACAGATGTTGCATTTCGCCGTATTGAACCTACCCTGCAAGAAGCAGCCAGAGGGATGGGAATGACACCCTGGCAAGTGATACAGCAGGTGGAAATTCCCTTAGCTTTACCTGTGATTATCGCTGGCATCAAAACCGCAACTGTAGAAGCGATCGCTAGCGCCACACTCGCTGCTTTTATTGGGGCTGGGGGGTTAGGTAGCTTTATTGTGCTGGGCTTTGCCCTTTATGACAATGCCATTCTCCTGGTTGGAGCAATTCCTGTGGCTGTATTAGCACTGATAGCAGAGGTGAGTTTAAATATTCTACAACGATCGTTACAGCCACCTGAATTGCGAGGGGCTACGGATTCAATCGTAGCGTAGCTCTTGGCGCTTCGCGTCCAACAGGATGGACAGCGTTATTGGCGAAGTTGTTTCAGCCGCTGAATGATCTTCTACCAGAAGTTCGACACAGAAAAGGGCGACTATCTTTAATCTGGTGATGGAATACTAGTGAATCATCTATGCAGATTCAAACGCCAGATTGGGTTAAACACGCTGTTTTCTACCAAATTTTTCCAGATCGCTTTGCCAGAAGCCAGCAACCTCGCAAGCGGCTTTTAAAGAATGCCCGTTGGGAAGACTGGAATGCGATGCCGACACTCCAAGGTTACAAGGGGGGAGATTTATGGGGTGTCATAGAGCAACTAGACTACTTGCAGGATTTAGGCATTAACGCGATTTACTTTACCCCCATCTTTCAATCGGCTAGTAATCACCGCTATCACACCCATGATTATTACCAGGTCGATCCCATGTTGGGGGGAAATCCTGCATTTAAGGAATTGCTAGACGCCTGTCACCAACGCGAGATTAAGGTGGTTTTGGATGGGGTATTTAATCATTCCAGTCGTGGTTTTTTCTTTTTCCACGATGTTCTGGAAAATGGCCCTCATTCGCCTTGGGTGAATTGGTTCAAAATTCACGAGTGGCCGGTATCTCCCTATAACGGTGAATTTCCGGCTAACTATGAAGGTTGGGCGGGAAATCGAGCCTTGCCCGTGTTTAACCATGAGAATCCCGAAGTACGGGAATATATTATGGAAATTGCCGAATATTGGATTAAGTTCGGCATTGATGGATGGCGATTGGATGTGCCCTTTGAGATTAAAACGCCAGGGTTTTGGCAAGAATTTCGCGATCGCGTCAAAGCCGTCAATCCTGAAGCCTATATTGTTGGGGAAGTCTGGGGCGATTCGCGGGAATGGCTGGATGGGACTCAGTTTGATGGGGTCATGAACTATCTGTTTACCGCACCCACTATAGCTTTTACCGCAGGCGATCGCGTGGATATTGAGCAAGTACAAGACCGTTCTTACCATCCCTACCCGCCGCTATTTGCCAAGGAGTATGGCGATAAAATCCAAGAATTGCTGCAACTTTACCCTTGGGAGATTCAGCTAACCCAACTGAATCTACTGGCCAGCCATGATACAGCGCGGCTGATTTCAATTGCTGGAGGTGATAAACCCAGTGTGGAGTTAGCCACGTTATTGCTGTTGACATTTCCTGGTGCTCCCAGTATCTACTATGGCGATGAGGTTGGTTTACCGGGTCGTTTAGACCCAGACTCTCGTCGTGGCTTTCCCATGGAAGCTCACTGGGAGGGTGATGTTATAGAATACCACCGGAAACTGATTGCTCTGCGTCACGCCCACCCGGCTCTTCGTACAGGTGCTTATCAAGTTTTGTATGCCGAGGGAACGGTTTATGTCTTTGCTCGGATTTTGGGAGCCGAAGAACTGATCATCGCTGTTAACATCGGAACGGAATCGGCTAGTGCCAGTCTTCAAACCGATAGTCTACAGTCCCAACCGAGTCAGATGCTCTACGGTAATGCTGAGGTATCCTGGACGAATGAAGACCAATCACCACAGTTAGCCCTGAATCTTCCCCCGCGCAGTGGCTGTATCTTAGGCTAATCTTAGCTTTTTCCCTATCTATAGGACGGGCGGGACGCCCATCCCACAACTGGAGACTTTTGGGGTGGGGTTGGCATCCTGCCGGCCCCTTGAATGCCTCTCCCGTTAAACCCACGGCGATTAACCGGAGATCCCTCAGATTACGCCCTTCCCGCTCTAAGAATACCTATGCTGAGGGAGCTGGGGAAGCTGGGGAAGCTGGGGGAGTGGAGAATAAGTAATCTTCTGGTGGGAAGGGAGTAAGAGTAATACGCAGTTGCATTCATACGTAGCACATTGAATTTCTCCGCGTCGGGAGCGTCCCCCCGTCTGGGTGTCTATCTCAACTACTATGTTTGAACGCAACTCCGTATAAGGGGTAGTTCATTTAGAACTCCATGATGGCTGGCATCACCACTGCATCAATAGCGTGAATCACCCCGTTGTCGGTGAGAATATCAGGCTGCAATACGCTTGCCTGATTGACCTTATAACCGTTGGAGCTATCAATCACAAGAACTGAACCCTCAATTGTTGGTGCTTCATCAATCTCGACGAGGTTATCACTCCTCACATCCCCAGGGACAACGTGATAAGCGAGAATTTTCTTGAGCTTGGGGATATCCTGTAATAATTCGTCCAAGGCTCCCTCTGGCATTTGATTAAATGCCGCATCAACGGGTGCAAAGACCGTGAAGGGACCCTCTCCCTTCAGGAGTTCTACCAAATCGGCAGCTTCAACCGCCTTGACTAGCGTGTTGAACGTACCAGCGTTGGCGGCAGTCTCGACGATGTCAGCCATGAGTTTTTTACTTTATAAAAGAGTGTCCTGTTTAAGAGTTACAGCAGGTCAGACTCTCTAGGCATCTTTCAAAGGTTGGACTTGGGCACTGGGTTGCAGGTTGTTCGGCGTTTACTTATACGCAGTTGCATTCATACGTAGCACATTGAATTTCTCCTCGTCGGGAGCGTCCCCCTGTCTGGGTGTCTATCTCAACTACTATGTTTGAACGCAACTCGGTATTAGCATGGGGATGGCGAGTAGCCTCGGTTAGAACGTTCCACTCTTGTGCCCAATTCTGAATCAATGCCCGGTCGTGATTCCCCGTTGCTGCAACTGCTCCATAAAAAACTCTTCTAACGTGTTGCGCTCAAGGTTCATGGAAATCAGTTTGGCACCCATTAGGCGTAGGGTAGCGAGGAATTCTTGAGGCTCGCCCTGCAATTGACCGTACCAGGAATCTGCCTCAAAGGCGAGTCCTTTGACCCAGCGTTTGAGGATGTCTAAATTACCGTCTTTGCCTCTGACGTGGTAAGTTTCAGTGGTACCGAGGAGGTCATCGAGGGAACCGCTACAGATTAATTCTCCATCCGCTAGGATAGCGACGCGATCGCAAATTTTTTCCACATCCGACAGCACATGGCTATTGAAGAAAATCGTCTTCCCTTGGGCTTTGAGGGAAAGAATAATCTCCCGCATCTGATAACGTCCCATGGGGTCTAGTCCAGACATCGGTTCATCGAGAAACACCAGTTCTGGGTCATTAATCAGCGCTTGCGCCATGCCGATGCGCTGGAGCATTCCTTTAGAATACTGCCGCATCTGCTTTTTCCGGGCATCTGACTTAGACAATCCCACTAAATCGAGGAGTACAGAAATTCGCTGTTGTCGAATATCGGCTGGAATTTCAAAGAGATCTGCCGCAAACTGTAAAAACTCCCAGCCGGTCAAATAGTCGTAGAAGTAGGCGTTTTCTGGCAAATATCCGACTCGCTGCTTGATCTTTATATTGCCAATGGGGCTTCCGAGTAACCAGGCACGCCCTGATGTGGGACGTACAATCCCCAACAACGTCTTCAATAATGTTGTTTTCCCAGCCCCATTGGGGCCAAGCAAACCAAAGGTTTCTCCTTGAGCAACCGTCAGGGTACAGTTTTTCAGGGATTCAATTTTTTGATTGAACCAGAAGCCTGTGCGATAGATTTTTCTCAGTTCAGATGTCTGAACAACGGGTATCCGGTCAACAACGGTTGGTGTGGCTGGCACATCGGCAGTAGAATCCATCCTGGTATGATCAATCGCGCTTGTTTCCTATGTCTGATGATTCCCTATTTTGCTGATTTTGATGTCAATTCAACCAATATATAGCCAGTCTAAATCAACGGTAATGGGTAATGGGTAATGGGTAATTGGCAATTAGAACTTCTTTCCCATGACCTATTACCCATTACCAAAAGCGATCACTAGGTTTCACAATTCATTTAGACTAACTATAGTGATAGGAAACAGTGATGTTCTCTGCCCATGCTCCCCTCGCCTGATTATCGTTTAGCGACGCATGGCAATCGATGAACTAGCCGAGTGCTGAGCCAACTGATGAGCGACTTGAGGATCGTAAAGGCGCAAGTAATTCCAGTAGTTGCCAAAAACCTGCTTCACATAGTCTTTGGTTTCATCAAAGGGAATGGCTTCGACAAATTCATCGGAGTCCATCGATTGTTCTTGTTGGAGCCATCTCGCCAAGTTTCCCTGACCGGCGTTGTAACTAGCAACAGCGAGTAAGGAATTATTTTTAAACGTCCGATGGGTTTGGTCGAGGAACCAGGTACCCAGCTTAATGTTGTCGTTGGGGTTTTCTAGAGCATATTTGTCTAATTTCAAGTTTTTCGCCGCCCAGGCTCCCGTCTTGGGCATCATCTGCATTAAGCCAACGGCACCTGCCTTGGAACGAATATCGGGTTCAAATCGAGACTCTTGCCGAATTAAAGCGGTCACGAGCAAAGGATTCAAATCGCGCTGGTGTGAGTGTTCTTCAATCACTTTGGCAAATGGAAAGGGATACAAGGTATGCCAGTAAGTGAGTTGTTGATTAATTTTCTGATACTCCGATTGTTCTTCGGGGCTATCTCGATCCTCCAATTTGGCAATTTTGGCAATTCCTTCTAGGTAGTCCCCGACTCCGACACGCATGATGCCATCGGTAAATTGTTCGGCTACGGTCGGTTCTAGGCGGTTTTGAAATTCGGCTTGCCAGAGAGTCCAAGCGTCTTGGTCTTGACCCAACTGATACAGTTCTTTCAAGGCTGGAGAACCGACGGGCAGTTCGGGTCGGGTGGTGGGCAACACCACTTGAGGGTCGAACTTTCGCACGGTGCTAAAGTCTCCAACATTCCAGCCCAGTTGCACAGCCGCTCGCCAAGCATAGTAGGACTGTGGGTATTTGGCAATCACTTGCTCAAAGGCGACTTTCGCTTCTTGCCCAAGCCCTAACTTGCTAGCCCATTTCCCCACCCAAAAACCCGCCTGACGAGCTGGCTCACTGTTGGGGTTAGAGACCATAATCGGCTGTGCCCATTGTAAGGCGGCTCGTAAGTCTCCAGCCTTGGCTTTCACTTGAGCCATCTGCCAGCGATATTCGGCGGCTGCATCGGAAGTCCCTTGTTGGGTGAGCAACAATTCACGCGCTTGGTTAGCGGCTTGGGTAATCCCTAAGTGGTCTAGAATGTCAGCGCGGGCTAGCAATGCCTCACCAGCTCGCTCTGGGAATTGCTGAATGACTTGGTCAAGTTTCGGGATGGTTTCTTCACTAGGTTCCAGTTTGGCGAGCTGAATCACGGCACTCGCGGCTTCTTCCGCTTTGGGAAAGTCACGGATTAGTTTTTTGTAGGCGCGTTTAGCCGATTGCGGCTTGTTGGCATACTGGAGTGCTAGAGCGGATCGGTAGGCGTTCTGGGGATTGTATTCGGCTTTGGCGTAAGCGGTACTGGCTTGAGTATATTTTCGGTCATTCCAGTAACCGAATGCGATCGCTTCCCAGTCATCGGATTTAATCTTGTCACGGTCTCTTTTTCTTTCGGAGCGACCGTATTGACTGACGAGTCGATCTAATACTGGGGTAATTTCTGGGGAGTCAAAGGCATATCTCGCCATCAATACCATCAGTTGGGGCTGATGGGGATTTTGCTCAAGCCGTTGTCGAGCCATTTCCAGAATGCGGGGATGAGACGGAAATTTCTCCAACGCTCGCTCCCAATATTGTGGGTCGTTGGGCGAGAAGGAATACCAGTGTCGTGCGATTTCCATTAGGGGATTGCGACGATACGGCTCGCTGGATTTTTCCCTATCCTGGGAATTTCCTAAGGAGAGGGCATACAGGGCTTCAGCCGCGACTGGCTGATCCGGATAGCGTTTGAGGATCTCTTCCCAAGCGGCTCGAGCTTTGGCTTGATTGCCAGTGAGTTCGTAAGCTTGTGCACGTTTGAGGGCAATATGCCCTGCTAGTACTGGATAGTCCCACTCTAGTCCTTCCAACCAGCGCAGTGCTTTTTCTCCTTTTTTTTGCTGAATTAAATCCGCTGCTAATAGATAACGCGCACGAACGTAGTCAAGGGATTGGCTGCCTAGAGAAAAGCTGGGTTCCGCCTCCCGTTTCGCTAAGGCTTCCAGTTGTGTCGCACGCTTTTGTGGGGATAGCGATACGAGTTGCAGGACTGGAGTCTTGACCTGTTTTCCGTGCAATAAGGGGCTTTGTTCCTGGAATGGTAGCCCGATAGTCCACTGGTGTATGTGCTTGTTATACTTCGTACCTAACAGGCTTACTCCAATCAGCAGTGCACAGAGTCCAGCACCAGAAGCAAGTGCCAGTTGTTTTCTCCGTTGGCTGCGTCGTAAAGGATTGTAGCGGGAGAAAATCAGACGTGACTTTTGCATAGGACCTCTTTTATGGATGCATACCCATCTCAAATCTGACCCAGGATGGTGCGAGCGTTGTTGTTATGTAGGATACCAGTTGGCAGGTAAAAACCCTACTCTTGTGTGGGAACAGGTTCATTGAACTCCTCTGGTCTCCTTGGGTTTGTTTAGGGGATAGAGTTTATCGTCTACCTCCCTGAAGAATCACTCAAAAGACGCCGTTTTGAATTATAGCGTTGGTCAATAGTTTCGTTTCATGGGAACAAAGCGCTAACAACAAAGGGGAGGAGAACTGAAAACCCTGGCACACTTGCCAAGATGGCTGAGAGGTGAGTGTTCTCAGCACTATATTTCTGTTTCCCATCAACTTAACTGGAAACCCAAATTATACAGTTTTCATCCAAATAATAACAGCGAATTCCTACTTATTAAATCTAGATTTTACGCGGCTAATAAGTTCCCCAAATTCTATCCTATAGGGGGTTACAGGGCGAGTCGGAAGATAATTGGCTGTTATCTGTTACCGATTTGGAACTTCATTCTGGAATTACATCAATCTTAAGGTGGATTGATAAGGCAGGAAAAGGCCGGGGACAGAGAACCTAGGCCAAAAGGTTTTTCAGAAAACACTTTCTCTTCTCAGGAAATCAGGGGTTGATCGACGCAGATTCGATATCAAATCGGTGGGGGAGTTTCGGGTCTGGGTCTTCTTTTTTGTCCGAATCGCCTAAACACATATTCATACTGGACTTTATCAAACTTCGTCTCATTGGTAATGCCCCAGTCTTCAATACAAGCTCCGACAAGACGAGCTCCGGTTAAATCGGCTCCATCTAAGTGCGCTTGCATCAGCTTGGCTTTGAATAAATTGGCCGACTGTAAATTGGCTTCACTGAGATCAGTCCCCACAAAACTCGCCTCCATGAGGTTGGCTCCCCGCAAATTGATGCCTCGTAGGCAGCAATGGTCAAAGTTTTGATTCTGTCCTTCTCCTGTAACCACCAACTGCCGCACTTGTTCGTTTTTGAGGTACGTGCCTCCCACACCAGCCAAAGAGAGCTTTTGAGCCTGAAACCAACAGGTACGAGTCAGATTCGCCCGTCTAAAATTAGTGCTTTCGAGGGTAGCTTGCGTGAAATCGGCATCCGTTAAATTGGCTCCTTGAAAACGGGTACCCCCAATCGCGGCAAAGGTGATTGTGAGTTGGCGAACAAAGGTATATTTAGGGTCTCCAGCAAAAGCTTTCCAGCTTACAGAAGCGGACAATCCAGCCGCCGCCATGGCTACCGCTACAGCCACAGCCGCCGCTACAGTTCCCGCCACAGCCGTTGTTTCAGAAGAGGTGATAGCCACACTCATACCCGCCGTCAAGGCGGCGGCTCCTGCGACAACCACCGCTGAACCAGCCCCAGCCCCAGCCCCAGCCGCTGAGGCTACTATGGCGATCGCTAATGCCCCGGCAGCGGCGGTTAAGGCAGAGACAACCACTGTCCCACTCCCCAGAGTGCCTAAGGCGGCGGCGGCTGTAACCCCCACGACGACTAGTATTGAACTGGCGAGGGCTAAACCTTGGCGGAGCGTAACGGTGATGAACACCCCTAAAGTGATTAAGACAACGACACCCGCCAGAACTTTGATGGGGTCTTGATGGGTTATTGCATTTCCTATGATCACACCTACGAAGGCAGAAGCTAATCCGGATAGAGCCGATAGCAGTAACGAAACGCCTAATAAAATAATGGCCCAACTGGGTTCCCGTCCCGCTTGTGCCTGACTGAAGTTGGCTTCCATGAGCAGGGCGTTGGTAAAATCGGCTCCTCGGATATCAGCGTAGCTAAAGTTGGCACCGGCAAGGTCTTTCCGTCCTTTGAAAGATCGACCTCGCAGATTTTGACCGGAGAAGTCCAAAGTCATGTTGTAGATGCACGGCGCTATGGCACATTGATTGATAAAGGCATACCATAAAATTTGAATTTAAAGGAAACTCATGGAGCGCTCAAAAATTGTAGCCATTGTTACAGGGGCGATTTCTGTACTACTCGCGATCGCCTATCTCATCTTGGTTCAGCTTTTAGATTTTCGGGGTGAGATGATTCCAGCTCCAGTAGGTCAGCTAGCGCCAACCGGGGAAATGGCTTTGGAACACTCACTCGATTGGGTTGTCCTTCACCCCCCAACTCTTTTACCACTGGAAGCGATACTGATCAAGTGAATTCTATGGCTCCAATAAAGGATCGCCGTTATGCCATTCTGGGGACGGGTGCGCTAGGGGGGTACTACGGGGCTTGCTTGCAACGAGTCGGTTTAGAGGTACACTTCCTGCTACATCGCGATTACCCACACGTTAGAGAGCAGGGTTTAGTGATTCAGTCACCCGATGGGGACTTTAATCTTCCCTACGTTAATGCTTATAACGATGCCGCCAAGATGCCCGCTTGTGATGTGGCGATTGTGGCACTCAAGACCACACAAAATCACCTACTCCCTGACATGTTGCCGTCTGTTGTCAAAGATGATGGTGTGGTTTTAGTGTTGCAAAATGGTTTGGGGATAGAACAGGAAGTCGCCCAAATTGTCGGCTCAAAACGGGTGATGGGGGGTTTGTGTTTTCTGTGTTCCAATAAAGTGGGGCCAGGACATATCCACCACCTGGATTACAAACAAATTACCCTGGGCGAATATCTTCCAGACTATCAACCCGGTGGCTTAACAGAGCGGATGCGTCAGATTGCCGATGATTTTGAACATGCAGGTATCCCCATCACATTGGCGGAAGATTTGCTGTTGGCTCGTTGGCAGAAATTGGTGTGGAATATTCCTTACAATGGGCTTTCGGTGGTGCTGGATGCGACAACGAATGAGTTGATGGCGAATCAGTATACGCGATCGCTTGTGGAACAGCTCATGGAAGAAGTGGTTGCGGGTGCGGCGGCTACCAATCGTAAGATTAGCGATCGCTTTATTCAAACAATGCTCGACTATACGGAAAAAATGACGCCGTATCGTACCAGCATGAAAATTGACTACGACGAAGGGCGTCCCTTAGAAGTAGAGGCAATTATGGGTAATCCCTTACGGGTTGCCACCGCTGCGGGTACTGACTTACCGCTTATTTCGATGCTTTACCGTCAGCTCAAGTTTCTGGATGTGCAAAATCGCCGCTTCAACAGTGAGCTGTGACCAGTAACCAGTGCGTGTCTTTTAAGCTTTAACTGTCACGACGTACCACATATTGTCTGGTAGCGTTCTCCTGTGAATAAACTCTACTTCTAGGTCATCTTGTTGCAGAATTTGAATGTCTTGAAAGCCTTTTTCTCTCAACCAAGCTTCCATTTCATTACTGTACATACCAAACTGAAATGGCTCGCCCATTTCATTAAGCTTGTCAATTTGATAGGCTATACCTGGAACTTGATCGTTTTTGAATGTCATTAGGGGCGAGCAACAGTCAAATACGAAAACTGAGCCAGATGCCATCTGAGATTGAATAAAGTCCAAAAAATTAGAGACGCTTTCTTTTGGCAAATAGTAACTCACGCCCTGCCAAATGTATGCAGTAGGAATAGCGTTGTCAAATCCATACGACGAAATGGTGCTAAGATTTTCTTGATTGAAGTCGAGAGGGATAAGTGATAAGCCTTGAGGAATAACGCCTAGTTTTCTAATTATAGATTCTCTCTTATCTTCAATTGTCTTGGGTAAATCGATTTCAAAGGTTGAGATTGAGTTCTCTTTGATGGAAGGAAGACGAAAAAATCTTGTGTCATATCCTGAACCTAAAAGAAGAATCTGCTTGCACCCTGAAGCGATCGCAGCTTCAATCGCTTCATCGCCATGCTTCTCCCTAAGAACGATGTACCAATATGTATTTCTGTAAAATTTCTCAACATCATCCTTTGGCTCAACATCAAGGCTCCAAGGCTGTTCCTGAAGATATCGTACTACAGCTTCATCAAAGAACCAGCTAATGTACTCATCTTTAAACAGTATTTGGCTCTGAAACTGATGAGCAAGCTTCACCATAGCAGTTCCCTTGTTGGTTGACTGCTTCAAATCAATGCTCATTAATTTACTTCGTCCTAAGTTCAACGATGTTAGCAGTATAACAAAGCAACTCAAAGCAACAAACTTTGAAACATTGGCAGCCTAAGTATTATTCAATCACACTTAAGATTGAATAACTCTCTCTATCTCGGCTCACTCCGCGCATGATAATGGATAGTTTTTCCACTGGCTAGAGCTTGCAACACTGGCAGTGAAAGCAACGTTTGGATAACATTTGTATTCAATTAAAAAGGGTACGTAAGTCGCTTCCGTTTCAGATGGAATGAAGACGGATCTCGTTTGGGTTTCTTTCCAAGGGGAAACTTTTCCTGTGGCTGCTGTTGTATATCCCTTACCATCAATAACTAATCTTATTTTCTGCGGTGGAACGACTTGGTTTGACGGTGGAGTTTGGTTTCCTCTAACCTTAACAGTGACGAGAACATCCATATCCATGCCGTAGGGATTGGGTAGGGGAGAGAGAGGAGATAGTTGATTAGTTGAACGATCAAATACTTGAAGCGTAATGTCTTCAATCTTCAGGCGATTCTGATTTTGTTCCAAAGCGTAACCTGTTGATGTAATGAAGCCGATGAACAATAATCCGATCAGAAAAATTCGTAAAAATTTCATTGTTTTTCCCTACTCCTTTCCTCAACAATTACAGGAAGCACATGGACAGTCAATCACCTAACAATCCACCGGCTAACAATCTTTTACCCTTAACCCTGACCATCAGACGAATCGTTCATCTTTCTCACATTATCGCCTCCACAATCCCCCGGTGGCCTGGTGACCCCTCTGTAGAATTTGAGACAGTAGCGGAGTTGAAGAAAGAGGGTTACTATCTGCGGCGTTTCTCTCTTGGAGAACATAGTGGTACGCACATGAATGCACCTAATAGTTTTTATCCCCAAGGCATGAGCATTGACCAATACCCAGCCGAGTCATTGATTGCCCCAGCGGTGGTTATTGATATTTCCCAGCAAGTAGCAACAAATTCTGATTATGTGCTTACAATATCTGATGTTCTAGCCTGGGAGCAACAATACGGTCAGATTTCTCAGAAAAGTGTAGTGTTGCTATTTACAGGTTGGCAGTCGAAGTGGTCAAATCAAGAGACGTTTTTCAATCAAGATGCTTCTGGAGAAATGCATTTTCCAGGTTTTAGCCGTGAGGCAACTCAGTTTTTGCTAACGGAACGCCAAATTGCTGGGATAGGGATTGATACGCATGGTGTGGACTCAGGACAGGATACAACCTTCGCCATCAATCGTTTAGTTTTAGAACAGCCTCGCATTGTGCTAGAGAATCTGACGAATTTAGACCAGTTACCTGCGATCGGTACAATATTAGTTATTGGTGTTCTGCGTCTGTTGGGTGGTACTGGCTCCCCTGTCGCCGTGTTGGCATTGGTGTCTTAACAGCAATTGCTTGGCTTGTGAGTGACAAATTAGTGATGGAAAGGTAGACATAAAAAATGACAGAAAGTAAAATTTCATCAATTCAAGGTGAGAATCAACCGTTAAAGCGGGTTACATTCAACTATATCAAAAGCAATTTCTTTCGTGTAATCCATGTCGATGGTGTCTCGGGAGGAGTTACACCCAGTTCAGATCTTTTCATTAACTTTTATAGTGAAAGGAGGTCTATTCCCAAGAAGCTTGTATACGAACTGGATTCAGAAGGTTCACTAAAGCGAGAAGTCGTTGAAGAGAGAGATGATCTTAATAGTGTGATTCGAGAAGTAGATGTTAGTGCAGTGATGACCATTGAGACGGCAAAGCAGCTAGTTGAATCGCTTCAATTGATGATTGAAGCAGTAGAGGAAGATGAGCAGGAAGAAGAGGATAATGACTAGAATAAAACAACGTTATGAACCTCTTTTAATTTCAAATATAGAAACTATTTCGCCTCAAAAAAATGATTTTTTAGTTGGTTTAGCGCCTGAGAAATCTGCCCGATTGTCTGCTAAATTCGAGGCAGGTAAAAAATACAAAAAAGCTCATCCCTTTAGAGAACTACAGGTAATAAAAGAAAGTTTAAAAATAAGAAAAATACAAATTGTAGATTCAATCAAAATCGAATGCAAATTTGATTCTGAAGATAAAGAACTCAATATTACTTTCATTCGATTGCAATCTCTTTTAGAGGGAGAAGAGGATGAGGATGATTACGGTGCTGCCAAGCCTTCTGTTTATGCATATGGCACAGCCTTAGCGCTAGTTTCAGAAGCAGCCCGGTTGATGAGTAATCGCTTTGCTAGAGCTTCTGCTTCTACAGACGAGAAAGGAGGTATTCGTTTAACTTGGACTAGACCGGAGGCAGAAGTTCGATTGGTTTGCGCTCATCAATCGGACAAACCCACATATATATACCACGAAACGGGTGATGAATATGGAGTAGAGCGTGATGTGTCTGCCTCAACTTTAGCACGATGGCTCGATTGGCTTAATAATATATGACTGAGCTATCTGCGAGTGATGGAGCAGAATCCCAGCCTTTGCCCTGTAGTGCAATTGTTTATCGAGCCTTACTCAAAAAAAGCTGGATCAATGAGGATACAGGAGCTGTTAAGGCGGATGCATTCTTTTTGCGTGAGCGAGATTTGCATTCTGGACTTTCTGTTAACATCGCTACGACTTGCTCTCCTCAGCAATGTGCCGCACCTTGGAAGGGATGCTCTGCTGTAGCCAGTCTTCATGTAGGACGAATTCGTGACATCGGGTTAGATGCATTGCCTGACTCTGAGACGCACGCTAACATCAAAGGACTGCCATACCGTGAGGATAATTTAGCTGAGGCAGAAAGATTTGCAGGTTTACTGGCTAAACAATCTCGCTTAATTCGTGTCAAACCAATGAAACGACGGCGCTAGCTTCATGAGAGAAATTACTGCTTTTCTGAAGTTATGTATTATCCAATGGTACAAGATAGATTTATTTTTAGCCTCATTCTAGTAAGCGCTCTTATTAGTTGAGATGAATTAGGCGATCGCATCGTACATCACTTCAAACCTCAACATCATTGACAAAACTATCTGAGCAGTTAGGCTGAAACTACCGCTGCACCAATTTTTTCGTGCGAAAGTTTTTCCTACTTGTAGAAAATTGGCCCAGACAAACCTATGCTCAAAAACGTTTTTGTTCCTGATCGCATTTTTACGGTATCAAACGTTCTGTCTCTAGAAGAGTGCGCTGAGTATATCACCTTAACGGAGAACATTGGCTACACTCCTGCGGGTCTTACTGTCGGTCAAGATGAGTATATGATGGCTCCCAATGTTCGCAATAACGATCGCGTAATCCTGGACGATGAACAACGTGCAGCAGACTTATGGCGTCGCATCGCTGAGTATGTTCCCACCACGATAGATAACTGGACGGCAATCGGACTGAATGAACGTTTCCGATTCTACCGCTACGACCCCGGTCAACGGTTTGCACCCCATGGGGATGGAGCCTATAGGCGCAGGAACGGTGATTGTAGCCGATTAACGTTTATGATTTATCTAAACGATGGCTTTGAAGGAGGCGACACTCGCTTCTATCTGAACCACAATTACTTGGAATTATTCGATCCAAATGTGGTGCCTGATGTATCTGTAGTTCCTGCAACAGGTATGGCTTTATGCTTCCGCCACGAGTTAAGACATGAGGGTGCTCGCGTGATTCAGGGTAGAAAATACGTCCTACGCTCAGATGTAATGTACACTGTGGCTTAAAGAAATAGAAATTTTCACCAATCACTGGGTGAGTTGGGTTCTTCTTGTTTCGTCGATTGGCTTTCTAAAGGTTTAATCACTCGTGCGATCGCTTCTTGCACAAATGCCTTGATAAACTCATCCTTACGATTGAGCTGAAATTGTCGCTGTACCACTTCAGTCATCCCCCCATCTCCCCAATCTTGATCATTACGGAAGTATTCAATAAAACTCTTCCCCGCAATTCGTGTTAAATAAGCAGCGGTAACCCCCTGAATCGCCTTTCCAATCACGATCGTTGCCACATTCAATCGCAACGCTGTCGAAAGCAGCTCAATTGCACCTCTAA
>DATNQL010000725.1:0-1722 GCA_036704025.1 Stenomitos sp. | reverse complement strand
GTCCCTTGATGTTTTTCAATAATCTTTTGCACAATATCCAACCCTAAACCACTTCCTTCTCCTGCCGATTTAGTCGTGAAAAAAGGCTGAAAGATTTTATCTTGAATTTCTGCGGGAATGCCACAACCCGAATCGGTCACTTCCACAACAATGTCTTGATTTTGCTGACGCACTCCTATCTCAAGTGTCCCTTGGCTATCCATCGCTTGAACAGCATTGTGAACTAAGTTTGTCCACACTTGCACCAATTCATCGGGATAGCAAGCCATTTCTGAAATCGGTTGATAGTGGCGTATGACTGTTACACCCTTTTTCAGATAATTATGATAAAGCTCCAACACCGTTTCAATGCCATCCGTAATCTGGGCTAATTGTTTTTCTCCACTGTGGTCATAACGGGCATAACTCTTGAGGGCAAAGACGATTTTAGACGCTCGTTCTACAGCATTGTTAATCGTTTGGCTGTTGGCGCGTAGACGGGCAATATCGTAGGCAATTTGCACAATTTGGTTGGCTTGGGGCGTTCGCAGCAGAGACAGTTGCGAGTCAAAGCTATGATGTAATCCTCCTTCTGTCAGTAGGTGAGCTAGTTGTTTGGCATTTTCGATTTCCTGCGCTTCAAGCTGTTGGGTTAGTGTGCGTTTAATTTGGCGTTTTTCACGGGTACTGAGGCTGGATTGACTATCGAGAGCTTGTTCTAGAACCCTGAAAAAGTCAGCTTGCTGTTGCGGGTTTAGTTGAGGCAACAGTTGAGGCAATTGAGCTAATGATGCTTCTAAGGCTTTATCGGTGTTTCCAATCGCGGCGCGAATCGCTCCTAATGGTGTGTTGATTTCATGGGCAATCCCAGCCACGAGTTGCCCCAAGGCTGCCATTTTTTCCGACTGAATTAATCCATCTTGGGTGGCTTTCAGTTCTTGTAAGGTTTGGGCGAGTTCTTTGTTTTTGTGCTGTAACTGCTCTGTGCGTTCAGTTACTTGTTGTTCCAGGGTGCGGTTGTAGTTTTCTACTCGTTGGTAGAGTCGGGCGTTTTCGATGGAGATGGCGGCTTGGGTCGTCAGCAGGTTGAGGATTTTGAGCCGGTCTGGAGTGAAGGTTTCTGCGGTGAGCTTGTTTTCCAGGTAGAGAAGGCCGACTAATTTCCCTTGGTTGAGGATCGGGGTGCAGCACAGACTTTGGGGTTGCTGCTGGATCAGGTAGGGGTCTCTGGTGAAGGTTTTGTCTTGTTCGATGTTGTTAATCAGTAGGGTTTGTTGTGTCCGTTTGACGGTATTAATGATGCTACTGGGTAGGTTGTCTGCTTGGTCGAGGGGAATGGTGGATAGTTGACAGTTGCCGCTCACGCATTGGGCGGCGATTTCCCAGGTGCGAGAGTTGTTGAGGATTAAGGCTCCTTTGTCGGCACCGGCATTTTCCACGACGATGTGCATCAATTTAGACAGCAAGGCATCGAGTTCGATTTCTTCGGAGAGGGCTTGGGAGGCTCTGATCACGGAGATCAGGTCGAGGACGGAGGTGGCGGTGGTGACGGTGCCGAAGTTTTGGCTGGAGGTTGTTTGGCTATGACTGAGATTCAGGGGGGATGGGGGCTGTTGCAGGATGGGGGTGAGCAGTTGGGGATAGTTTTGTGAAAGATGGTCGGTTTTGGCTTTGGCTCCCCATCGGGCGTAGCAGTAGTACGCTTCTTGCATATAAACGGCGGCGATTTTTTCTTTACCCCAG
>DATNQL010000724.1:0-3812 GCA_036704025.1 Stenomitos sp. | reverse complement strand
TAAATGCTCAGTACTCTTTCTTCTCAGTTTTAAGGATGCATCTCCGGAGATCCCCCCTACCCCCCCTTAAAAAAGGGGGGAACTAGACCACATCGGCAGCAGTTAGTGACTACCTTTGGGGAGAGTGGGGGACATTCTGGGGAAAACTTTGGAGCGATCGCATTCTCAAATCTCCTTTATGCTTACAGCATGTGCGATAACGACGGCACTCCTGTCAACCGTAATCGCCCGGACCGGAAATATGCTATTCACCAGGGTCTTATGAGCTACTGCATTAATCCCAAATGCCCGAAGCCAGCCGATCCCCTCAATGCTCAAAACTCGATCTGCTGCCATTGTGGTTCCCAGCTTTGGCTACAAGAGCGTTATCGGGTAAAGCAGTTAGTGGATGAAGTTGGTTTTAGCAAAATCTATGAGGTAGAAGAACAAGGGACAAGGAAAATCTTAAAAGTTCTTCTACTTAATGACCCAAAAGCTGTCGTCGTATTTCAACAAGAAGCACGGGTGTTGACCCACTTAGATCATCCGGGTATTCCTCACATGGAGCCGGATGGCTACTTTACCTTTGTGCCCCAAAACCGACACCAGCCTCTACACTGTATGGTGATGGAGAAAATTGAAGGCATTAATTTGGAAAAATGTCAACTCCAACGAAGAAATCAACCTCTTTCTCAACCCCAAGTACTGAACTGGCTCAAACAGTTAGTAGAAATCTTATCTGAAGTTCACCAACAACTGTATTTTCACCGCGACATCCAGCCCTCTAATATCCTCTTGACTCCTAATGGGCAACTGGTATTAATTAATTTTGGTAGTGCCAGAGCCGCTAGCGACACTTATGTGGTGACAGCGACTGGTGAGCAGGATGTGAGGAGTATGAGTTCTCCAGCCTACACCCCCATCGAGCAAGCCAAGGGTAAAGCTGTACCACAATCCGATTTTTTTGCCTTGGGGCGAACCTTTGTTTATCTGCTCACCGGCAAGTCCCCCCATGATTTTCCTGAAGATCCGCGAACTGGGGAATTACTCTGGCAGCACCAAGCTCCTCAGGTATCTAAGTCGGTGACGGACTTGATTGATGATTTAATGGCTCCCCTGCCCGAGCATCGACCGCACAATGCTCAGATCATCTTACAACGCATAGCGGCGATCGACCATACCTGGCAACCCCCTCAGTTACCTCCGCAGACGTCTGAATTTGCTAACTCTTTGGTTGGTTTACGCCTGCAATCTTGGGTCAGCCACCAAGGTTCATCCACAACGCGTCTCAGAAAACTTCTAACCAAAGTTGCCAAACCGAAAAACCTGTTTCTGGTGAGTGCTGTTCTCGGAACTGTGGGAGTAGTAGGAACGCTGATCGATGGGGATTTAAGTACTCTCAATAGTCAGCCATCCCTCCTAGCCTCTCATCATGGATTATTATCTCCTTCCTCCCAAGCCACCCAATCCCCACAGCCTGTTGCGGTGCTGCCTCGAACAATTTCCAACCCTCATGCTACCCTCACTCATAAGCATGACGATACCAAACGGGTAGGGCGCAGTATTGATGCAGGACAAAAGTTAGAACCGATTACCAGCATTGACACTGGGGCTTCTAATGGAATTAACACGGTTGCAGTTAGCCCAAATGGGAAAATGATTGCGAGTGGCAGTCGAGACGGCTTACTCAAACTCTGGAATTTGGGCAAGAATCAGACAGGTACAACTCCTACCTCTGGACGCACTTTAGGAGAAGATTTATACGGAGAAAATACGGTGGCGTTTAGCCCAGATGGTAAAACGTTAGCCAGTGGTAGCGATGACAATATTATTAGAATTTGGGACATTGGTAAGGGCAAGCTGTTGCACACACTCAAGGGACATTCGGCTTGGATATCTGATTTAGTGTTTAGTGCAGATGGCAAAATATTACTGAGTAGTAGTTTTGACCGTACCATCAAAATTTGGGATTTGGAGCCAAAAATTAGTACCCAACCCCATGAAAAACGTACCCTTAAAGGACATACCGCTTGGGTTTTTGCCATTGCCCTGACGCCAGATGGAAAAACGTTAGCCAGTTGTAGTTTTGACAATACAATTAAAATTTGGAATCTGGAAACAGGGGAAGTTCGTCATACCCTGAGAGGCAATCCTAAGCAATTCCTGGCTCTCGCCATTAGTTCAGATGGAGAAACCTTAGCCAGTGGCAATGGAGATGGGACTATTCAACTCTGGAATTTAACCACAGGTGAACTCATAAAAACGTTGAAGGGTCATCAAGATTGGGTTCGTGCTCTAGCTATAACGCCCACGGGAAATATTCTTGCGAGTGGGAGTGGGAGTCAAGACAAGACAATTAAACTCTGGAATTTGCGATCGGGTCAACTTTTAAGCACTCTTGAAGGACATTCTGATGATGTGCGTTCTGTGGCTTTTAGTCCTGATAGTAGTACTTTAGTCAGTGGTAGTTTTGATAATACAATTAAGATTTGGCGAATACCTTAAGACTGAGATTTCGTAGCCGAGGTAATCAGCCATTCTGTCTAAAATTGAATGATGGCTTCGTGGAGTTATGAATGTTCAGGGATAAATTTTGAATGAAAGACTAATAGGTGGAGCATCGACTTGAAAACCCCTCATTTGCTCCAGGAAAAAATATCCTGAACTCAAATTTCTGAAGCGATTATCCAGCATTCAACGTGTTTTTACGTTCCATCGCTGTCCATCGAGTTTCGCCTCCAATTCCCCTTTAATCCGATTGAGAATTGAGGTTTCATCCAGCGAGGCAAGAATGCGATTGACCACAGCTTTTGGTCCATCGGGTCCCCAAGAAGCCCCATTTGCCAAATAGCTCTTAGTCACTTGCCCGATCGCATAGGAGGAAACTCCCGCCACTCCCGCCTGAGTCAGCGCCACCGAAACATAAGGGGCTAAGGAAATTCCACCCGTTGCCGGTGCCGAAAGACCGAGTAAACTTTTGAGAGAACCGAGTCCTAGACTGACTAAGAGTTCACTCGCACCAATGCCACCCATACCGATCGCAATTTTTTGCAATAATCCTAACGCTCCCTGCTGAGTCATGGAAATACCGTACAGACGAGATAAGGTTAAAATCATCACCACATCAACAATAGTCGCCGTGAGGACATCTACCACCGTGAAAGGGTTGAGTGCGATCGCCACTGCCTTGGTGATCGTTGCTTTCCAGATCATCTGATTGGCACTCTCCTCCCGAATTGCCATTTTCCGGCTAACCACCCGCTCATTCACATCATCGGCATAAAGCATCGAGTTGAGGGCAACCAGCGATTTACCTTCCCGGTGCAAAATTTCCAGAATTTTCAGCTTCAACTCATCGACGTGCGGTTTTCCCGGACGCCGTTGCAACGAGAGAGTACCATCGGCACGTCGCACGGCTTGAGCCACCAAGGGGGAAGCGGCAACCATGACAATTTCTTCAGGTGAGAGCAACTGCTTCACCCGCTCGTCCCGAATTTTACGGTAAATTTCCTGTCGATCGGCATCCGGATATTGGTCAATTTTGTTAAATACCAACAACATTGGTTTGCCAACATTCCGCAGTTGAGAGAGAGCCTCAAATTCCACCTTTGTCATGTCACCAGCAATGATAAACAGAATCAAGTCTACTTGTCTGGCAACCTGATGGGCTAAGGCTTCTCGCGTTTCACCGTCTACTTCGTCAATTCCTGGGGTGTCAATTAGCTGGATTTGGGAATTGCCCATACTACTCGGTAAGGCAACTTTCAGGATATCTTGACCACTCTCTCCTAGGGTTTCTTGACTCAATTGCCAGTTGGCGGCATGACTACTGC
>DATNQL010000723.1:0-14661 GCA_036704025.1 Stenomitos sp. | reverse complement strand
GGGACACGGGGACACGGAGACGCGGAGAGTTTTTATTATGGGTAATTAGACGGACATGATATAACCCAAGAATAAACGGTATGCACGCGATCATGATTGATTGGCTCGCACAGTAAGATTTTGTAACCGAGTATTCACATTCGGCGCTAGCCTGGAGGGAAGATGGCTAGAATTTGTATCATTTATAATCTGTCATTAAGAATTGATTTCAGTGTTTTAGATTGAGTGAAAATCAAGACTTGGGTAAGTCTTTTTTTGAGAAATTGTTGATAGTTTCAATTATCAATTGTAATCTAAGATGGATTTAAATTGCATCTTGATAAAAGCTCAATTTCTCTCCATTTAACGAGCTACTATCTTTGAATGCAATTCGGTATCAGTAGTACCTCCTTTAAGTTACTTATCTCTCTTGTCCCTTCTAAAAACGATTGATGCCACTTTCGACAGCATCCTTGGTCGCCCCCCTTAATAGATGCCAGTCAAGGGTAAGATTGAGAAAAATTAAACAAGGGTTGTCACTGACCTCGGGATTAAGTTAAGGTAGCGCACAGCCTACAACAGTGGTTGGATAAGTTTTGGGTCTGGGTTGCATCTCATTTCTGCCCATGTACTTTCAGTCAATCATGACAGAATGAGTCTTCTAGGATTTTTTTAGCGATTTTCTAAAGATTAATCTTTCCAGGAGGCGTTGATAGCCGATTCAATGTCTAGGGCAGAATTGCCTTCATTTTGATGTGCAATAAGTGACTTACGGTTATAAATAAAATTATCATTTTGCCGCCATTTATAGTTCCTGAAAACTCCCTTTAATCATTAAATAGATAAATTTATGCTTGCTATGTGCCTGTCTCGAAAATGAACGAAATCAACAAATTAGGAATAAAGCTGAAGAAAGTAGGCAAAAAAATTAGATTTTATGGTTTTTGCGGATTACTAGTTCCCTGTATTCTCCTGTTTTACTTGTGGACTCAACCTGCACTGACACAGGAACCTGTAACTATCACTGCCCTAATTAATGCTGGGGAAGTTCCTTATTGGAAAAAATTAATTGTCGAGGATTTCGAGAAAGAAAATCCAGGAATTCATCTGGAGATTATTGAGGCACCCAACGCAACGGACTTGACCGAAAACCTGTATACGGCAGCTTTCATCCTGGGTGATTCGCCCTATGATCTGGTTTACATGGATGTGATCTGGACGGGCAAATTTGCGGCAGCCGGGTGGCTTTTAGACTTGAGCGATCGCATTTCTGAGGATGAGCTGAAAGCCTTTATGGATAAGGATGTCGAGGCGGGACGTTACAAAGGCAAGCTATATCGAATCCCACTCCGTTCCGATGCTGGAATGCTCTACTACCGTACAGATTTATTGGCACAAATTGGAGCAAAGCCGCCAGAAACCTTTGAGGATTTAATCCAAATTTCTCAGCTATTGCAGACAGAAAAAGCAACTCGTTGGGGTTATGTTTGGCAAGGAGCTCAATACGAAGGATTGCCGGCTATGTTTGTCGAAATTCTCGAAGGTTTCGGTGGTTTTTGGGTGAATTCAGAAACAAATGAAATTGGACTGGATCAACCAGAGGCGATTCAAGCGGTTAAGTTTTTACGCAGCGTGATTGACAAAAGTATCTCTCCTCCCGGAGTTACAAGTTACCGAGAAGAAGACACTCGACGTTTATTTGTCAGTGGTGAATCAGCCTTTCTGCGGAATTGGCCTTATGTTTGGGCGACGGCGAATGAACAGAGTTCAGAAATTAAAGGCAAGGTTGGAATTAAACCCATGGTTCACCTTCCGGGTGCAAAAAGTGGGGCTTGCTTAGGGGGTTGGGGTATGGGAATTGCCAAAACGTCCAAACATCCTCAAGAAGCTTGGAAAGCCATTCAGTACTTTACCAGCCAAGAAGCACAGCGTCGGTTTACGTTGGAAACCGCAAGTATTTCCAGCCGACGAGATTTATTTAGCGACCCAGAGATTATTACCAAATATCCTCACTATCCCAAATTCCAACAATTAGTAGAAAGTGCTGTTTTACGTCCACCCATTGCTCAGTATGCCCAAGCTTCTGATATTTTGCAACGCTACCTCAATGCTGCCCTCAGTAATAGAAGTCTCAGTGTAGAAAAAACGATGAAAGCGGCGGCGAATGAAACACGTAATCTGCTCAAGAGTTAAAGGTTGCAAGTGTGCAGATTGTAAATTATACAGCGCTTCAAATCTTTAACTTCAATGTTTTCTCCAAATCTTCAACCTTCAACCATTAACCCCAATGAAAGCCGACCCCATCCGCTTACAAGAACAGAGGACAGGCTGGCTCATGTTAGCCCCGGCTTTGTTGTTACTATTACTGGTTTTTGCCTATCCTATTTTGCGCTCATTTGGGTTGAGTGTGTTCACTCAAAATTTGGGGACACAGCTACAACCAATCTTTTCCGGTTTAGACAATTACATGCGAATGATGGGGGATGGGCGCTTTTGGCAAAGTCTATCTAACACTATTCTGTTCACCTCAGTATCCGTTGTTTTGGAACTGATTTTTGGCATGGCGATCGCATTAATTTTAAATCCTGCCTACCAAGGACGGGCATTAGTCCGAACCGTTGCCCTCTTACCCTGGGCATTGCCCACTGCACTTTTAGGACTCGCTTGGACATGGATTTTTAATGACCAATTCGGAGTTTGGAACGACATCTTGATGCGTTTAGGAATCATTCAAACTGGCATCAATTGGTTGGGAGATCCAATAACCGCCATGATGGCGGTCATTGCTGCCGATGTTTGGAAAACGACGCCCTTTATTAGTATTTTGCTCCTCGCCGGTTTGCAATCCATTGCGGAAGACCTTTACGAAGCTCATGCGATTGATGGTGCAACACCTTGGCAAAGTTTTACGACTATCACGCTACCCCTATTAATGCCGCAAATTTTAATAGTATTGCTGTTCCGTTTTGCTGGAGCTTTTGGGGTTTTTGACCTCATCCAAGTCATGACGGGGGGTGGGCCTGGGGGAGCCACTGAAGTGGTATCGCTCTATATCTATGCCACAGTTATGCGCTATCTAGATTTTGGCTATGGTGCGGCTTTAGTTGTGGTGACATTTTTATTTTTGGTTGCTGTCGTACTGCTAGGAAGTTTCTTCCTCAGTAAATATCGTGCTAATATTTCCGGCATCAATTAATAGTAATTCATCAGAAACGATATGAATTATGACTACAATTTCTAATTCCCCAGCTCCTCAAAGTCAGGACGGAAAAATCAATGTTCTGAAGCAGATTATCTTACCTTTAGGTATCTTATTTCTCTTAATTTTTTGTCTTGCGCCTGTTCTGTGGCAATTACTTACATCCATTAAGATCGATAAGGATATCTCCGCTGTTCCCAATGTCTATATTCCTAGTCAGTATACGTTCAAGCACTATATTGACTTATTCCTGCGTCGCCCTTTTGCTCGATATATCTTCAATAGTTTCTTTGTTTCTCTTGTCTCTACACTGCTCTGTTTAGCGATTGGGACGCCCGCTGCTTACGCTCTTGCACGCTTACGTCTTCCTGGTGAAAATATTATCCTATCCGGCATCTTATCAATTACTTTATTTCCCTTTGTTCTGTTCTTTCTGGGATTACTAGAAATTATCCAAAGACTCCATCTGGGTAACAACTATCTAGCTTTAATTATTCCTTATATCGCTATAAATCTACCCCTAACCATTTCGATCATGCGGAGTTTCTTTCTCCAACTCCCTGTGGAATTAGAAGATGCGGCTAAGGTCGATGGTTACAACACCTGGCAAATGTTGACCCAAATCTTGCTACCGATGACGGTTCCGGCACTGGTAACAACTGGGGTACTAACTTTTATCTTTGCCTGGAATGAGTTTATTTTCGCCCTCACGTTTATTACCCGTGAATCGATGAAGACGATTCCTGTGGCTACGGCTCAATTAGGTACGACATCCGTCTTTGAACTTCCCTATGGTGCCATTGCCGCCGCCACCGTTTTAGGGACATTACCTTTAGTATTGCTCGTTCTATTCTTCCAACGGCGAATCGTTCAGGGTCTAACCGCCGGCGCGATTAAGGGTTAATACCCAATCTGCTTTCTGCCCTTTTGCTATAACTTGAACTTACGGACGCTTGAGGGCTAAGGTGAGTCCATCCGCAATCGGGACAAGACTCAATGTTACCCGTTGATCGTGGTGCAACTTTTGGTTAAAAGCGCGAATTGAGTTAGTTTGGTTATCTTTGATCTGAGAGTCCACGACTCGTCCTGACCACAGAACATTATCAATTGCAATGAGACCACCGGGGCGAACTAACTGAAGCGATCGCTCATAATACTTCTCATAATTGGCCTTATCCGCATCAATGAAGGCAAAATCAAAGGTTCCAGCCTGTCCACTCCTGAGAAGTTCATCCAAGGTTTCCAGGGCGGGTGCTAATCGTAAATCAATCTTATCAGCTACCCCAGCCGCTTCCCAGTAACGACGCGCCATCGTGGTGTATTCCTCACTCACATCACAGGCGACCATTTTCCCCTGTGGAGGCAGTGCCATCGCCACACACAGGGAACTGTAACCCGTAAATACACCAATTTCTAACGTTTTTGTCGCACCGAGCAATTGCACCAGCAGCGCCATAAATTGACCTTGTTCCGGCGAAATCTGCATCATTGCCATCGGAAGTTGAGCGGTTTCGTCCCGCAGTTGCCGGAGAAGATCGGACTCTCGCAGGGAAACAGATAAAAGGTAATCGTAGACTGGAGTATCAAGCCCAAGAGTCTTTTTTGTCATGATGAGTGAGGAAAAAAGAGACAACCACTGCTTATCCTATCGTTTGAAGTCCTATGCATAGAGCCGCCAGATTCATCGTCAGCGTTATTTTAATCGTAATTTTAGGGGTTGCACTGACGGCTTGTGGGGCAAACACGCCCCCCCTTGGACTGGCACCGAATCAGCAATGGGTGCAAAAAGCGATCGCTCTCCAAGTGAATCAAACCCAACAACGACTCACTCAACGCTTACAATCTACCCCCCCAAAGATTGAAATCACTCAGGTCACACTCAAACAATTAGAACCTTTGTTTCTGGACAATTTAGCCACTTTTCATATCTGGGGTACCTACAGCTTTAAAGTTAAGTTACCTTCTCAACAGCTTCCTCCCCAACAACGACCTTTTGATGTCTATCTACAACGGCAGCCAGAAGGTAAAACTTGGCGTCTTGTTGTACCTGAACGGATTGATCATAATACCCCTGTGAGTTGGCGCACTTATCTAATTCCGTGATGAACCACAAAGAAAGGTAATGTTCAGATTGGATTGTGACTTGACCCAGTCATCCGAGACAATTTGTCAATCACTTGTAAAGAATGTTCAGACTGTCGCCTTTGTAGAGATGGCTATACTGCTCAGGGATTGGCCTGATTTGCCCCTTCTGAGCCAATTCTGAACGGCATTGGAGCGATCGCACTTGGCATGGCTCAATCCCCATCATTAAACCACCTTTCTGTGTACCCTTGCGATCGCCTGACAGCCCGTAGGACATACTCAGTAGGTGTAGCGCCCTTGGAGCAATCGCCCACACCCAACGCTGGTCATGTCATCACCATTGCTTCTAGCCCTGTGGGGCAATCGCTCATGAAATGGGGATTGCCACGTTACCTGAATTCATACGCCGTTGCATTCATACGTAGCACATTGAATTTCTCCGCGTCCCCGCGTCCCCCCGTCTCCGTGTCTATCTCAACGACTATGTTTGAACGCAACTCGGTATCAATTATTTTTTGGACTGAATTTCAGTCGCTTGCTTGACGGTGAAACTCACTTCCTGACCATAAGAAATTTCCAGAGTATGACCGTCAGGGTCACGGATAAAAGCCCAGTAACCCACCGGGTATCCATCCTCCGCTGGCCCTTTTTCGAGAATCCCTTCTAAGCGAGCTTGATCACAAAGGTAATCCACTTCCTCCCGAGTCGCGCACGCGACACCCAGATGTGCAATGGGTAAGAGTGGATGTTCTACCGTCGGAATTTGGATCAGTACGATCACAAAAGGGCGAGTGAGGTCGCCTAGCCAGACAACATCAGATTGAGTGGTTCGATCCGTGCGACGGTGAACGACTTGCATTCGTGCATACTTGGAATAAAATGTGATGCTGGCATCCACATGAGTGACAGGAAGTGCTACGTGTGTAAACCCCAGATCGGACATCAGAAATCTCCTCTTATTTGGTTATGGGTTGGGATAAGCAAGCCAATCATAAATAACCAATTCTAAATGCGCCAGCCATGGTTCCTCTGGGGTACGGCGAAGGGCTACCAAACTCGCAATAACTGGTTACCCCCCTTCTGAAATTCATAAGGCACCTGTTGAATTTCCACGTTATATCCCTGTGCCGTTAATTCTGGCATGACCCATGGCAGCAAAGAGGAAGGCTCCCCAGAAATATTTAATAGGGGGAAAATTCGCACTTCGCCCGCCACGCGACACAATTCCTGAATTGAGGCGAGGTGAAACTCTTGTGAGATTAAATCGGAATAGGTGAATAGAAAATGGCTGCACAAGGCTAAGTCAAAGCGATCGCTCTCAAAGGGCAACCTCGGCAGTTCCCCCATCACATAACGTCCTTGTTGAATTCCTAGGGGAAAATCCTCCACAAACAGTTGCATGGCACTCATGCGAATTTGTCCTAATTGTGCGGGGGACTGGATATCTTGCCAGACGTAGTCTTCCTGAGCCGCCTTAACTCCTTCGATGACCGTTGGGTACGTTTCTTGGATACGCTGGGCAATTTCATCGGCAGAAAACTGATAAATCGGGTCACAGGAAACGACGGAGTATCCTTGGTGAGTCATCTCGGCGTTGAAGCTAGCAGGACCACCTGCACAATCGAGAATTCTGAGATGGAAATCATTCGACGTCAGGTGAAACATTTTGACATATTCAGTCAGAGAACGTCCCCAAGGAATGACTTTTTCTAGTTTTAAGCCCATGAATGTTTTTAAGAATTGTGTTCTACCTTCACTGGCTTAAGCAAGGCGTTGGCTCTCGCAACAACCCAGTTCCCGCCTGTGACAGCAATTTTGCCCAGAGTATCGAGCCAGTCGATCACAACAGATGTTGTTCTAAATCACCGATTCGTGTAATCCAACTCCCTGAAGTCGATTTTCTTTCGTCTGTAGGATTTTCCCGTCAGGCTCCAACGATCAGGTGTGAGAGGAAAACAGGATCATGAACACTCAAAGGATTCGCTTTGCAACGATTACATTGATCTATGCGGCTTTGCTCTTTGCAGCTCCCCTGCTGATGAAACTCTTGTCACAACTTCCATAACACATTTTAGGGTGAGCATTGCTCACCCTACATCAAACCTATCATTTGAGATGCAGCATCTCAATCTCAACCGGAGTTAAAACACGGGAGCCGCTTCCAAAATTTCTACGGGAGCCTGATGAAACTGCTTAAAGTTTGCCACAAACTGCTGGGCGAGAGCCTTGGCTTTTTGTTCATAGGCTGCCGGATCGCTCCAAGTCTTCTGAGGGTCTAGAATATCCTGATCAACCCCAGGAACGGATTCGGGAACTAAAATTTTGAAGATCGGATGGTGATGGAAGGCGATGCGCTCTAACTCGCCACTGAGAGCCGCAGAGATCATGGCACGAGTCAGTGGCAGTTTGATGCGTGAGCCAATGCCATAAGGACCACCTGTCCAACCGGTATTGACTAAGTACACCGTAGCATCGAACTTAACCAGCTTTTCATACAACATCTTACCGTAAACCGTTGCCGATAACGGTAGGAACGGCTGACCGAAGCAGGCTGAGAATGTGGCTTGTGGCTCAGTAATCCCTCGCTCTGTACCCGCTACCTTACTGGTGTAGCCTGACATGAAGTGATAAATGGCTTGACGATGGGTCAGTTTGGCAATGGGTGGCAAGACCCCAAAGGCATCAGCGGTGAGGAAAATAACGGTTTTGGGATGACCCCCAATCCCAGGAATCACGCAATCGGGAATATGTTCCACCGGATAGGCGACTCTGGTATTTTCCGTTAAGCTGCCATCGTCATAGTCGGGCACGCGGGTATTCTCATCGAGAACCACGTTTTCCAGCATTGCACCAAAGCGAATGGCGTCCCAAATCTGAGGTTCATGTTCCTTAGAGAGGCGAATGGTCTTGGCATAACATCCTCCCTCAAAGTTGAAGGTGCCAAGGTCTGACCATCCATGTTCGTCATCTCCAATTAAATGCCGGATAGGATCAGCCGATAAGGTCGTTTTACCGGTGCCAGAAAGTCCAAAAAAGAGAGCTGTGTTACCATCCTGATCCATGTTGGCAGAGCAGTGCATCGGTAAAACATTCCGTTTCGTCATGATGTAATTCATGAACGAAAACACGGATTTTTTCATTTCACCCGCATAGTGAGTACCACCAATCAGAACCAGTCTTTTTTCAAAGCTGAGTACAATAAAGGCTTCGCTGTTAATACCATCAATCTCTGGGTCGCCCTGGAAACCTGGAACGGAAATGACGGTGAAGTCAGGATAATGAGTTTTGAGTTCCTCTGCTGTTGGTCTGAGGAACATTTGATGAACAAATAAATTGTGAGAGGCTAGTTCATTAATAACTCTGACACTGAGCTGATAATTGGGATCGGCACCCACGTAACCATCAAAGACATACAGATTTTTGCCCTGTACATAAGCCAGCATTCGTTTGTAGAGTAAGTCAAATTTATCGCTGGCAATGGGAACGTTGACACTGTTCCAATCGATTTCGTCATGGATACTCGGTTCATCAACGATGAATTTATCTTTAGGAGAGCGACCCGTATATTTGCCCGTGTTGACGCAAAGAGCGCCATTACTCGCTAAAGTACCTTCCTTACGGAGAATAGCATGTTCGATCAGTTCAGGAACGGGTAGGTTCCAATAAACCTGACCTAAGTTTTTCAGGCCGAGAGCCTCTAACCCAGAGGTCTTGCCATTGATTGGATTTCTGTTTTGGGAAGAGTTTTGATAAACCCCATTCAGGTTTTTCAGAGCTAGGGACTCTCGTGCCTGAGTTTTGCTATTCATCTGAGTACTCCCTTTATGAACAATGTTTGAATTAAGTTGGCGTGAAAACGAAGTAAAGGCATCTGTTCATCATTCTTTCTCAAAACCAGATTTGCCTTTTTGATAATTAATACTTATTTGATTGAATTAATACTTGTTTTTGTTTTTTGACTAAAGTTTAGCGGCCCTTAAGGAGGCTGATTTACAGTTCTTAATTCAATGTTTCGGTGAGTAATTGTTGTGATTTCTAGATAATTACTCTCTGAGGGATTAGCGCCTTAATAAAAAACGCGATTATATCAAAGCTAGGTCAAAAATAATACTTCGTCAACAAGCAAAAAAGAAATAAAAAGGTGAAACAACAGCAAATGCACGTTTGAAGGTTGCAATCGTGAAGCTGTGGATTGCTGAAGTTGTGAAATATTCAGGATATAAATTGATTAGTCTCTAATTCTATCAAGTGGAAGTAGGAATTGTCACTGGGGATAACCAGAAAAATTTAACGCATGACTCATCACTCCATCTCAGACACACAGTATCGGAGGAGAGTCTATTATTAAGATTTTTGATCCGGATCAAGTAACAGATTCTTTCCCGACTCTCCCTGAGTCCTGTTTCTGGAAGTTCCATCGCTCGGGGGATGAAGGCAACAAACAGAGATTTTATCCTAGGAAGCTAGAGCCGATTCATCTTGAGGAAGGGTGCAACCTAGAAACATGAGCAGGCGATCGTTTACTGAGAACACATTAACTTTTGCAAAATGTATCAAAAAGTAAACCTGAAAAGAATTATGAGCGGATACGCATCAATACTTAGTCTTTTGCTCACTAACAACTGATACTCCAATAGCTCCTAGTCCAAAATTTTACCTTGCTCCTCTAGTTAAAGTTGAACCGAGTTTGCTTAAGGAACCGTGGAAAGAACTTAACCGTTATTGGCTCCGGGAGGCCATCCTTGGAAATTGTATTGACAAAAATTATTTCTTGTGTATAACTGGAAACTGGCTGTAGTTGACCATTTTACCCTAACGATTATTTGGGTTTTAGTTTTTTGTAAAAAATGCGGAGGCAAAACTAAAACCAATGTAGTAATAATAAGGATTAATTCATCAAGATTTTTAGCTTATACCTAACAAGCTAATCTGCGATCGATTCAGCCAGTTTGGGAGATAAAATAGTCCATGGGTAACCAAAAAATAAAAGTTTTAATGGTTGTAGAGCAGTGCAACCCTACTTTTCCCTCTGTCCCTTTTGTTGCTTATAACTTATTTAAAGAGATTGATAAGATTGTTGATGTAACTCTGGTTACTCACGAAAGAAATAGAGCTGCCTTTGAAAGCCAGACAGAACACAAAAAAGTTATTTATATTTCCCAGAGCGATTTCAATACCCAGTACTACAATTTTGTAGAGGGATTTGCGACTAAAGGGCGAATTAATTGGCCTTTATATCACACTTTAACTTATCCTATTTACGGAGAATTTGACAATAAGGTATACCAGCAATTTAAACAGTCAATATTGAGAGGAGATTATGATATCGTTCATGCCTTAACTCCGATGATGCCGAGATATCCTCATAAAGTAGTGAAGGCATGTCGAAAAATTCCTTTTCTGCTGGGGCCTGTAAATGGAGGTCTTCCTTTTCCCAGTGGATTTCAAGAAACAGCCAAGCAGGAATCAGCTAACTTAAACTTTTTGAGAACCTTAGGACGTTCATTAATACCAGGGTATGTAGAAACTTACAAAAAAGCCGATAAAATCTTAGTGGGTTCAACCTATACATTGCAGATGCTGAAAGAGATGTTTGCAATTCCTAATAGTAAAACTGAACTCTTTTATGAGAATGGCATCTCCAAAGATTTTTTAAGGCAGGCTAAAAATGCCAGTGACGGCAGCAAAGTTAAGTTGCTTTTTGTAGGGAGATTAGTTCCTTATAAATGTGCAGATGTTGTGATTGAAGCCCTGAGCCACTTAGACAAAGAAATACAAGATAAAATTTCTCTTTCTATTGTAGGTGATGGTTCTGAAAGAACTAATTTAGAACAACAAGTACAAAAACTAAATTTAGACAATATCGTCAGCTTTGTCGGCTGGGTTAATCAACAACAAACCCTCGAATATTATAGCCAATCTGATATCTTTTGCTTCCCTTCCATCCGAGAATTTGGGGGAGCTGTTGTGTTGGAGGCAATGGCGTGTGGGCTTCCCTGTATCGTGGCTAACAATGGGGGAATTGCGGAATATGTAACCGAAGAAACTGGATTTAAGATAGACCCTATTTCCAGAGAACACTTAGTACAAGAGCTGACGGACAAAATTAAGCTTCTAGTCAAAGATGAGTCGATGCGGAAAACTATGTCGCTCAAAGCGGTTGAAAGAGTTCAAGAATTTGAATGGGAACGAAAGGCACACAGGATTGTCGCCATTTATCAAGAATTAATTAAGGCCAAAGTCTAGATTGTTCATCAAACGGATTGTTTTGCTGCTCACCAACCGTTACGGCTCACCGCAAACAGTCGGGCTTGTTGAGCAGCTAGTGCAAGAAGGCAGTCCCGATGAAAAAAATTCACCGCCATGAATGAAAATAGTCCTCCCTTACACCCCACACCCCACACCCCACACCCTACACCCCACTTTCAAGTCAGAAGGGAAGAAAGTGTGTACTGTAAGCTTTTTAATCTTTTTGAACTGGTGGGTTATTTCCGCCGCGCTGTACTAGTCGATTAATTTCACGAAATTTACACATAGCGGCTATAAGTTGGCAACATAGTAGTTGGATGAGTGAAGTACATCAGTCCGCATGGTGCCACAGTAGCCGCGTACTCAGGCTTGTAGCAATCGCCCCCAGTCGTGATCAGCTTGGCTGGTGCCCTACGCATAATTATTTTTATTTTTGGCAAACCCTTGCCAAAAACTATTTCTTATGATTTTCCTGCTTCTAGAGTTGGAATCGCTGAAGCGTGAATCTCATTAGATTGAAGGGAGTAGTTCTGTCAATATTTGTAATAATTCTTAAAGGTTAACCCTCCGTAAGCACGAATACATTAATTAAGCTCAGAAAAAATGGATAGCAATTCGGCGAGTCCAAGGATGCCCCTGACAGCACAAGACAGGGAAGCCTTAGACAATATCTTTAAGGCTGTTGCCGCTGACGAGATGAAACAAATTGAGGAGACAGTGGCTCGCTACTGTATTGTGCCGCTTGAACCTTGGGAAGAAGCCGGGTGGGTGATCAACAGTTCTTTACCACCGCATGACCCTTTGCAGGCTTAGCCATTTCTGACACTGATCCAGACTTAAATACGATCCATGCCTGCTCCGAGAAATCAGTGAGGCAGTGGAAGAGTAGAAGAGTAGACATCTCCGAAAATAAGCATGAAACTCTTATCTCATCTGAGTTCAAGTTTAATTTCTGGAGATGCCTAGTGAGAAAAGGAACATTACGGTTAATCCCACTCGCAGCAAATTGGGAAATTGTCCCATAATGACGTTAGGGAAAGCTTTAACATCTGAAATTTTTGATTCAATTTGATTCAATCTGAAACCTTACAACTACTCGAGTGGTCACGCCTGTGCCAGCACTTGGCTACATTTGCGGCGACAAAGCTGGGAGCGATCGCAGCGTTTCATCTCCAACCACCTGCTACAGCGTCTGAAAGCCTGTGCTTACTGGCTCAGACTCAGGAAGTTTACCAACTAGAAGCACAGTTAACCAGTGGGTTGTCCTTTGAGGGCATTCAGGATATTGGCGAGTCGTTAGAGAGGGCAGAACTTCAGGGACTTTTGTCTGGGGAAGAACTGTTAGCGATCGCCACAACATTAGCTGGTGTGCGTCGCTTGCGTCGTGTGATTGACGACCAAGAAGACGTGCCTATCCTCAGTGAGTTGGTGGCAGAGGTGCGAACTTATCCAGAACTGGAGCAAGAAATCCACCACAGCATCGATGAACGAGGCGATGTAGCGGATCGAGCCAGCCCCAAGTTGGCAGGAATCCGGAGCAAGCTGAAGTCCTTGCGCGACCGAATTTATCAAGTTCTTCAAGGGATTTTGCAGCGTCAAGGCGGTGCCGTTCAGCAACAGGTGATTACCCAAAGAGGCGATCGCTTTGTTATTCCGGTCAAAGCACCCCAGAAAGATGCGATTCCGGGTATTGTACATGATACCTCCAGCACTGGTGCGACGGTTTATGTCGAACCCAACGCCATTGTTGGACTCTCGAATCAGCTAAGAATCCATCGACGTCAAGAACAAACCGAAGAAGAAGCAATCCTGCGTGCTCTGACACAGCAAGTGGCAGCCGTTAAGCCAGACTTAGAAAAGTTGTTAGCCGTGGCGACAGCGTTGGATTTGGCAACAGCAAAAGCACGGTATAGCTTGTGGTTACAAGCCAATCCACCCCGATTTATTGACCGTCAGGCGGGAGAAACCATCACCCTGCGCGAACTCCGACATCCCTTGTTAGTCTGGCAGCAGCAGCATGAACAGGGTACACCCGTTGTCCCGATTAACGTGCAAATTCAGCCTTCTATCCGAGTGGTGGCGATTACTGGACCCAATACAGGGGGGAAAACGGTCACCTTAAAAACCCTGGGCTTGGCAGCACTGATGGCTAAGGTCGGTTTGTTTGTCCCAGCCAGAGAACCCGTGGAACTGCCTTGGTTTGAGCAGGTATTAGCCGATATCGGGGATGAACAGTCTATAGAGCAAAGTTTATCGACTTTTTCGGGTCACATTCGCCGGATTAGTCGGATTCTGGAGGCAATCAGCGGGGAATCGGAAGCGTTGAATGTTAATACATTGTTAGCGACGCACCGGAATTCAGAGGAGGATGTAGCCCAGGCGGAAAGGGGGGAAGATGATCCACAACGGTCTAATCTTCTTCAACCTTCAACCCCAGTTCCCAGTCCCTCATTAGTGTTGTTGGATGAAGTGGGTGCAGGAACCGATCCGGCGGAGGGGAGTGCTTTGGCGATCGCCTTACTGCAACATTTAGCGAATACGGCACAGTTAACCGTTGCCACCACTCACTATGGCGAACTCAAGGCGCTGAAATATCAAGATGAGCGATTTGAGAATGCCTCGGTTGAATTTGATGATAGTACGCTCCAACCCACTTATCGGTTATTGTGGGGTATTCCAGGTCGTTCTAACGCCCTTTCGGTGGCACGACGTTTGGGGTTAAATCCCAACGTGGTTGACCAGGCGCAAACCCTCATCGGCGGTGCATCCGAAGATATCAACCAAGTGATTGCAGGTTTAGAAGCCCAACGACGCCGTCAGGAAACAAAGGCAAAAGAGGCATCGCAATTACTCCAACAAGCAGAACGCCTGCATCAAGAGGTATCGGATCGGGCAAGGCTGTTAAATGAGCGAGAACAGACATTGAAACTGTCTCAAGAACGCGCTGTACAAGAAGCACTGGTTCAAGCCAAGGAAGAAATCGCCCAAGTGATTCGGACGTTGCAACAAGGACCAAAAAGCGCTCAAAATGCCCAAAAAGCAACCGACGCCCTCCAGGATATTGCCCAGCGCCGTCTCCCGACAAAGCCGCCTGCCAAACAGAAACCTAGCTTTAAACCCAAAGTCGGCGATCGCATCCGTATTCCTCG